>CABZTG010000013.1 GCA_902528645.1 uncultured Pelagibacteraceae bacterium
ATGTTTTTTGGCAATGTCTCATAGGACTTATCATCAATTACATATTTTTCTATTAGATAGTGTATAATTTTTTCATTTTGTAAATTTGACTGACATAAATTTTTAAGATCGTTTAATGGATGAATTAAAGCCTCTGAGTTTATGAGATTTCCATTATTATCTTTTTTGATTGATAATTTTATTGAATGAAATTTGTTAGTATCTAGGATTATATATATGTCTTTAATAAAACTATTCAAAGTTCTTTCAATTTTAAATATGTTAGAGTCAAGAAATTTATACAATTTAGTAAATTTCAAATCTGAAGAATTTTCCTTCATAATTAATTTTTCAGAATAAATTTTCTCGTTATTTATATTGTCGGCAACATAAATTATAAATTGAGTATTATTTAAATAAAGATATGTTTGAAAATCTACTTCTCTACTCATTAATGACAATCTGATTTTTTTGACGAATATCCAAAATTTTAATATCACTCAATTTTTTACTATTAAGTAAATCAATTGATAAATTCAAAGTTTCTTTTATATCACTAATTGGTAATTTAATTAAAACTCCTGTGTTCATTTCAATATCCCATCTACCTGAGGGAAAAGAATAGAAATTTTTTATATCTTTATAATTCAAGTCGGTTTGACCAATTATTTTTTTTAATTCTAAAAATTTTTTTATCTCAAAATTTTCAAAGATAAATGGTAAATTCTCAGAATAATTATCTGAGTCAATTAATTTTCCGTTTGATCCAACTAAATAATTTTTTCCATTTATATTCGTGGATGCTAAAAAATTTGTTTTTTTAATTTTGATTTCAATAGATGACGGATATCTTTTAAACACTTCATATTTTTCGATTAAATTATTGGAGTTTAAAATTTTTTTTATCTGAGATTTTTGAATAGATAATAAATTATTTAATTTTATCAAATTTGTTATTTTTAAATATTCATTATCGTTAAATTTGATTCCCTCTACATTGACCATACCAATTTTAGGAAGGTTAAAATTTTTCAAATTTTTGTTATTGAAAGTGCCTAGAATGATTACTAATGAAATATAAAAAATAATTTTCTTATTTATTTGTTGAAGCATCTTTTAAAATTAATTCAATAAGTTTAATAAAACTTATACCATGAAATTCAGCAATCTCAGGCACTAAAGAAAGTTTTGTCATTCCTGGCTGAGTATTAATTTCTAAAAGATAAAACTTACCCTTGTAATATTTGAAATCTGAACGGGTAACTCCTCGACAGCCTATTAAACTATGTGCTTTGGAAGAAATTTTCATTATTTGTTCAAATTTTTTTTTTGGTAAATCCACTGGTATAATATGTTCTGTTTTTGCTTTTGGATTATATTTTGCTTGATAATCATAAAATTTTCTTTTTGGTTTTAATTCAATTACACCAAGTTTCTTAGAACCAATCATTGCAGCCTGAATCTCTCTACCCGGGATAAATTCTTCAATAATTATATTTTTATAATTTTCTAAATACTTCAATTTTTTTTTGATATCTGTTTTTGTACATATAAACACATTTACGCTTGAGCCTTCATTGATTGGCTTTATCACAACTGGAAATTTAAGTTTTTTTTCAATAGTTCTAACAATATTTTTTTCATCTTTGCCGAAAGAAAAGGTGAGGAATTTTGGAGTCAATATTTTGTTCTTAATAAAAATCTTTTTTGATAATACTTTATCCATTGCTATTGATGATGAAATCACACCTGAATGAGTATAAGGAATTTTAAAACTCTCTAATATTGTTTGGATATAACCATCCTCACCAAACTGACCGTGTAACGCATTGAAAATTTTGTTTGGTTTGAATTTTTTAATAACATCAAATAACTGAAAATTTGGCTCTGTTATTTTTATCAAATAATCATTTTTCTTTAATTCCCTAGCTACTTGTCTTCCAGTATCAAGGCTGATTGCTCTTTCTTTTGAAATACCACCTGAAATTATTAATATTTTATTCAATTTATTTTAAAATCTTAATTTCTTTTTCTAATTTTATACCGGTTTTTTCTAAAACCTCTTTTGATACGAATTCAATTAAATTGTTCATATCATTAAAAGAAGCGCTACCCTTATTTACAAAAAAATTGCAATGTTTTTCTGAAATACAGGCATCTCCAAATCTTTTGTCTAAAGGAACTGACTCTTTAATTAACTCCCAAACTTTCTTATTGGTTTGTGATTTAGGATTTTTAAAAGTGCTTCCGCTAGTTTTAATTCTTGTAGGTTGTGCTTTTTCTTTTTTTTTTACTAAATTCTCAATTTCATTTTTTATTTGAAAAGAACTAGATTTTAACCCTTTGAATGAAGCACTTAAAAAGATTAAATCATCGGATAAATTACTTTTTCTATACTCAAATTTAATTTCTTTACTTGGAATAGTAATAATATTTCCAGATTTATCGATTGCTTGAACTGATATCAGTATATCTTTAAATTCTTTATTAAAACAACCTGCGTTCATTCTAATCCCACCCCCTATTGTGCCTGGTATACAGGATAAAAACTCAAATCCGCTGAGACTATTTTTTAAAGCAAAATCTGATAGAGACTTATCAGTGACAGCACTTCCAGCAATTATCACATCATCTCCAAGAAGTGAGATATTATTAAAATTTTTTCCTAATTTTATGACTATTCCATCAAATAAATCATCAGATATTAAAGTGTTAGAACCTGCTCCAAGAATAAATATTTTTTCCTGATTATTTACTATTTTCAAAAATTTAATTAGTTCATGAAGATTGTTGGCTTTAAAAAAAACTTTTGTTTTTCCACCAATATTGAACCAATTTTTTTTTTTAAGATCGTGATCAAATCTTACGTTCTCATCAAATTCTCCAAACAATATTTTTAGTTGGTCTAATTTCATTATATTAATTTTGGGAGATCTCTCATCCAATTAGAGATGGAACCTGCACCCATTCCAATTACAATTTTTTTTCCACTCATATTTCTTTTTATAAATTTAGCCAGTTGAAAATTATCATTTACTAAAAATAATTTTACTTTTGAATTTTTTATTATCTCCTTAGCAAAATTTATATAATTAAATCCTAACTTTATTTTTTCTCCTGCTGAGTATACAGGGCATAAAACAACTATATCCGCATTCTTAAATGCAAGGGAGAATTCTTTTCTCAAATCTTTAAGTCTCGACACTCTATGTGGTTGAAAAATGCAAACTTTTTCATAATCTTTATAAACCTTGTTAACACCATCCAAAACTACTTTTATTTCAGTAGGATGATGAGCGTAATCATCATAAAAATCAATATTGTTGTAAGTAAATATTTTATTAAATCTTCTTTGGACACCTTTAAAATTTTTTAATCCTTTTTTTATATCAATAATTGAAATACCAATAGTAATTGCAACAGCAGTAGCTGCAACAGAATTTCTTACATTATGAATCCCTAGTAATGGAATTCTTATTTTTTGCATCTTTATTCTTTTCTTATTTGGGACATTTACTAATATGTCAAATTCTGTATAGGTTTTGTTTTGATTTATATTCTTAATTAAAAAATTTGATTTTGAATGAAGTCCATAGGTATAAAAATTTCTATTCCTTAATTTTTTTATTATCTTATTATTTACAGGGTCATCTAAGCAAATAAATGATTTTCCAAACGAGGGAACTTTTTTTATAAAATTAACAAAATATTTCTCTAAGTCGTCCATAGATTTGTAAAAATCCATATGCTCTCTGTCTATATTTGTAATGATTGAATAAGTAGGAGGTATATGAAGAAAACTTCCATCAGACTCATCTGCCTCCAAAACTGTCCAATCACTCTTTCCTAACTTAGCAGTGTTTTTGATAGAATTAATTACCCCTCCATTAATAATTGTTGGATCTAATTTGGTTTTTTGTAATATTGAGGTAATTAAAGAAGTTGTTGTAGTCTTGCCATGTGAACCAACCACAACAATATTTTTCATAAGAGAAACAATGTGAGCTAACATTTTTCCTCGGGTAATAATTGGAAGTTTTTTTCTTCTAGCTTCAATGTATTCTGAATTATTTTTTTTTATTGCTGAGGAAATAACTGCTATTGTTGCATTCTTTAAATTTTGTTTTTTTTGACCAATAAAAACTTTTATTTTTTCTTTTTTCAATCTATCTATATTTTTATTTGATGACAGGTCACTACCTTGGACTTTAAATCCTTTCCCTTTCATAATTAAAGAAAGTCCACTCATGCCAATACCACCGATGCCAATAAAGTGAATAACCTCAGTTTTTGCTAATTCAATTTTCATTAATTATATTTAATATTTTTTGATGTACATTAGTCCAAGTATTTTTGTAATTTAATTTTTTTAAATTTTCCTTTTTTTGCAAAAATTCTGAATTATCAGATAATATATTGTTTAAAAGTTGCTCTATATTGTCCTCAAATGACTCTTGATTAAGCATCCAACAACATTCTTTCTCTTTGTAAAATAAAGCATTTTCAAATTGATGGTTATCCTTAGAATTTGGCAATGGCACTGCAATAAATGGTATATTTAATAAAGATAATTCAGCTAAAGTTGAAGCACCTGATCTAGTTATACACACATCTGAATTATTAATTATTTCTTCAAAGTTTTTATTAAAACTGAAAATTAAACATTCAACATTATTTTCATCATAGAAATTTTTTAAATTGAGAATATTTTTTTCATTTGTTTGATGCAAAATTTTGATTGAGTGTTTTTTTGAAATATTAACAATTTTATTTTTAAGATTAATATCAAAAATATTCGCCCCCTGACTTCCTCCAACAATCAATAAATCTAATTTTTGACGATTAAAACTTTTTTGTTTTAAACTATAAAATTTTTCTCTAACCAAGGGAAATATAGTTTCAATTTTACTTTTATATTTTGGTGGAAAATTTTTTATTTTTTCTTTGTAACAAATTATTTTTTCACATGAACTTAAAAATAATTTATTTGCTCTACCCAAAACTTGATTGGGTTCTAACAGGTAAATCTTTAATCTTAGGAATTTTGCTGCTAACAACAATGGAAGAGACATATAACCCCCAGTAGAAAATAATTTTTTAATATTATTTTTTTTTAATAATAAAAATGATTTTATTGTCAGTATAATTACTAATATAAAATTGATTGGTAATAAAAACATATTATTTAACCTTGGGGTATCAATAATTCTTAATTGATAATTTTCATCATTAAAATATTTTAAGCCCCTCTTATCGGTTGTAATTATTATTTTTGCATCTCTAGACAGATGTTCGTAAAGTATTATTGCAGGGATTACATGACCCCCTGAACCTCCTGTAGTTATCAAGTAATTTTTATTCATTTTAATTTAGATTTCTCTTTGTAAAGTTCAAAATTATTCCAGATAAAATTGAAATACTAATTATTGAGGAACCTCCATAACTTATAAATGGTAATGTCATTCCAGTTGTAGGAAATAATCTAATATTTACTCCAATATGAATTATAGTTTGCATTAATATAAGGCTTATAGATCCGACTAAAATTAATTTAATAGTTTCATCATTTTCAAAATTAACTTTTTTAAATACTGAGTAAATAAATATTAAAAACAATAAAAGAATTAAAATTATGGCAATTACACCAAACTCTTCAGAAATTACTGAAATGATATAATCTGTATGTGCCTCTGGAACTCTATTTTTTAAAGTCCCCTCTCCTATACCTTTCCCAAAAAAGCCTCCGCTCGTAATGGACTCTAAAGCTTTGTCTGATTGAAAATTGTAAGTTCCAGTTTCTGAGTCTATAAAAGATATTAGTCTATTTTTAATGTATGTAAATTTTGAAACAAAAAAAATTAAGTAAAAAAATATAAAAATAATTGATGAAAATAAAAGAAAAAGTAAAAATATATTTACACCTGAAGTAAATATTAAAACTGACCAACTAAAAAAAACTAAAAGAGTTTGTCCTATATCTGGTTGTAATGATAATAATAGGGCAATACCTAAAGTTATTATAAAAGAAAATAAATATTTTATATAAATCTTGTTAAATTTCTGGCTACACAATATCAAGCTAATAAAAATGATAAGAAATGGCTTTACTAATTCTATCGGTTGAAATCGAGGTAGGAAGTATAGATCTATCCATCTTTTTGAACCCTTAACCTCTACTCCAATTATAGGCACTAAAATTAAAAATATTAATGATAAGAAAAAAAATAGAGAAGAATATTTAAGAAGTTGTTCTTTTTTAATTGAGGATAATACAAAAATTATAATTATCCCTAACAAAATAAAAACTAAATGTTTAAAAAAAAATTGGTAATCATTTGTATCTAATTTATCAGAGGCAATTAATGATGTGGAAACTAAGGAAAAAAATAAACCTATTAAAAATAATAAAACAATTAATGAAAAAAGAAACTTATCAATATTTTTCCACCAATCATAATAGATACCAAATAAAGTATTCTTATTTTCCATGTATAAACCTTTTTACTAATCGATTAAAATATAAACCTCTTTCTTCGAAGTTTTTAAACCTGTCAAACGACGCTGCACAAGGGCTAAATAATATCGTATATTTAACAGATCTTTTTGTTTTGATTATAGAAAAAACGTTTTTCACTGCGTCTTGTAAATTTTTATAATTTTTAAATTTTACTTTACTTCTTAGCTGTTTATTAAAAAAATTTTTATTTTCACCATAAATAAAAGCGTTAACATTACTTAAATCTTTTTTTTTTAATTCAAATTTGTCACCTTTTTTATAAATACCACCCAACAACCATAATATGTTGGAGTCTTTTTTTAACATTCCAACAGAAGATGAGAAACTGGTTGATTTTGAGTCATTTATGATAGTGAGATACTTCTTTTGGATAATAATTTGTTGGCGATATTTCAAACCCTTAAAATTTTTTATCGTTTTTTGTAAAAGATAGTTTTTTAGTTTTAATTTTTTTGCCAATTCTATAATAAAAGATAGATTTTCTCTATTTGACTCAGTTGAAAAATATTTATTTTTGATTTCCAAAAAATCATTATAATTTTTTTTTGTATTTACTTTAACAATTTTACAATTAAATTTTTTAGTTTTTAATTTTCTCGAAATTAGTATGTCATCACTTTTTACAAATGCTAAACAACCTTTGGGTTGAGAATCTAAAAGTTTAAATTTTGCATCAATATAATTTTGAAGAGTTTTATGTCTTTCAAGATGATCGGGTTTTATATTCAAGATTATTGAATATTTTGAACTAAATAACTGACTGTAATCTAGCTGGTAAGAAGATGCCTCTATCACAAAAATTGTATTTTTTGATATTTTTTTTTCATTTAATGGAGGGTTGCCAATGTTTCCAATAAGTCTCACATCTTTTTTTTGATCTTTTAAAACTTCATATAAAATTTTAGCAGTAGTAGATTTTCCATTGGTACCTGTAATAGTAATGCATTTATTTTTAAAAAAAGTAAAAAATACATCTAAATCTGTATAAATTTTTTTCTTATTAAGTTTTAGAAATTTAGATAATTTACAATTAAAAATATTTATACCTGGGCTAATAATGATTATATCAAATTTTATTTTTAATAATTTTGATTTAGAAATTTGTTTTGGATGTATGTTTTTTAAATCATCAAACAGATAAATATCAGCTTTATTTCTTAAAAATCTAAAAGATGATATTCCACTTTTTCCAAGACCATAGATTAATATTTTTTTTTTCAAAAAAATATTTTCAATTTTTTTTTTCATCTCAGCTTTAAAGTAGCTAATCCTATCATTGCAAGAATTATAGAAATGATCCAAAACCTTATTACAACAGTCGACTCTGGCCAACCTTTTTTCTCAAAGTGATGGTGGATAGGAGCCATTTTAAAAATTCTTTTTCCAGTAAGTTTAAATGAAATAACTTGAACCATTACAGAAACCGCTTCCAATACAAAAAGGCCTCCGGTGATTGCTAAAACTATTTCATGTTTTGTTATTATTCCAACAGCTCCTAAAGACCCTCCTAAAGACAATGAACCAGTATCACCCATAAAAATTTTAGCTGGAGGTGCGTTAAACCATAAAAATCCAAGACATGAACCTATTATAGCTCCACAAAATATTGCCACCTCTCCAGTTCCCTCTATGTAAGGAATTTGTAGATAATCTGAAAATACAATATTACCAGTTACATAACTAATAAATGCAAAGCATGCTGCCACCAAAATTACTGGAACAGTTGCCAAACCATCTAAACCATCTGTCAAATTAACAGCATTAGATGAACCAATAATTACAAATATTGCAAAAGGAATAAAAAACCAACCAAGATTAATGATCAAGTTTTTAAAAAATGGAAAATATAAATTAGTTATATTTTGGTAATCTATAAAATTCACATAAATAACAACACCAATAATTGATAATACAATTTGTAGAATTATTTTAAATTTAGATGAAATTCCTGAAGAGTTACTATACTTAATCTTTTTATAATCATCAAATGCTCCCAAAAGTCCAAATGAAACAGCAACGTACACACAAAACAAAATATTAATATTTGATAAGTCTGCCCACAAAATTACTGATGTGAGTAAACCTAATAGGATAATTAAACCACCCATAGTTGGTGTACCAATTTTTTTAATTATATGATCTTCGGGTCCGTCATCTCTTATCGGATTTAAAATTTTTTGATTAGAGAATAATTTTATAAATGGGCCTCCAATTATTAAAACTATTATGAGTGATGTAAAAACAGATAAACCAGTTCTGAAAGTTAAGTATTTAAAAACATTCAAAAATCCAAACGTATCTACATAGTTTAATAAAAATTGATAAAGCATCTAATTGATCCCTTTTAAATCATTTATCATCTTATTAAAACCTGTCGCATTTGAGGCTTTAACCATTAAATAATCGTTATTATTTAAATCATTTTTAATAAATTTAATCATTTGAGAGTTGGTTCTAAAAACTTTACCTCTTTTTGATTTTACAATCTTTTTGAATATTTGACTTATATAATTTCCCTTTAAGAAAATTTTATCAATTTTTATTTTATTAATTATTGGAACAATTGACTGGTGAAGTTTTTTGGAATGAGTTCCAAGTTCTAACATATCGCCAAGTAAGAGATACTTTTTGAATTTTTTGCTATTTACTTTATCATAATTTAATATCGCAGATTTAAGGGATAAAGGATTTGAATTATAACTTTCATCTATTAGGTTTATGTTTTTTTTATTTATTTTTATTCTTGATAAATCTCCTCTCCCTTGGGGATTTGTAAAATTAAAAAAAACTTTTTTATCTAATTTTGTAATATCAATATTAATACTCATTACAGCTAAAGCAGCTAAAATATTGTAAATATTATTTTGAAAATTATTAGAAATCATAAAACTTCTGTTTAAATTATTTAATTTGATATTTATTTTAAAATTATTATCTTTTTTAATAATATTAATTAACTTCACATCAGATTTATGATTTTTGATCCCAAATGAAATTGTATTAATATTATTTTTGGTAGCTATTTTTTGATGTAATCTAAAAAAATTATCATCTGCATTTAAAATCACAAAACCATTTGGTTTCGTATTTAAAATTATTTCAGATTTTGCAAGTGCAATATCTTTTATATTCTTAAAATTTTTAGCATGAGCGTAATTTATATTAGTTATAACGCTTATGTCTGGTTTGATAATTTTTGATAAATAATCAATTTCCCCTTTTTTATCCATGCCGACTTCCAAAACTCCATAATTATCGTTCTTACTCAAGTTAAAAAGGCTTAATGGAACCCCATATTTGTTATTATAAGATTTTGGGGAAATAGTTGTTTTAGAAATTTTTTTTAAAGTTTTGCCTAATAATTCCTTAAGTGTAGTTTTTCCACAGCTCCCTGTTATTGCAATGATCTTTGCATCAATATTCTCTCTGAAAATAGTTGATATTTCGGTCAAAAATTTCAATGAATCTATTACTTTTATTTGTTTTTTATGATCTAATTTTTTTTTAATTTTATTTACAACTACTATGGAAGCTTTTTTCTTCAAAGCTTCTTCTACAAACTTATTTCCATCATTTTTCCTACCTCGTATAGCAAAAAAAATATCATTTTTTTTGACCTCTTTTGAATTAATTCTAGCTTGTCCCAGAGTTAAATTTGTATTAATTTTTTTATCACCGGATGACTCTTTAATAAGATTTAATTTCAAATTATTTGATAAATTTAAATTCTTTAATTTAATTGCGTTTAAAATTATTTTTTTGTCTGAAAAATAAATTTTACGATTACCAATTTCTTGAATTTTTTCGTGACCCTTACCAGCAACTAATAAGATATTGCCTGTAGTTAAATTTTTAACCGCTTCAGAAATCGCCTTTGCTCTATCAGAAATTTCTGATATTTTTTTACTATTTATCCCTCTTTTGATATCTTTTCTAATTTTATCAGGATTTTCTTTTCTGGGATTATCATCTGTCAAATATATTTGATCAGCATATAATGAAGCTATTTTGCCCATTTTTGATCTTTTATTTTGATCTCTATTTCCACCACAACCAAACAAAAGAACAATTTTTTTATTAGGAAATTGCTCTCTTAGTGAAAGAAGGGATATTTTTAATGCATCTGGTGTGTGTGCATAATCTAAAATAACTTTAGATTTATTTTTAATATTACCAATTTTTTCTAGTCTTCCCTCGACAGATCTTATTTTTGGAATAACTGCAAAAATTTTATTTAAACTTAGATTACTTTTTTGAGCAGCTATAATTGCCATCATTATGTTCTTGATTTGTATTTTACCTATAAGATTAAGCTTAATATTTTTGATTAATTTTTTATATTTGATTATTAATATTTGTTTCTCACCTACAAAATGATGAGATAAAATTTTGAAATGATTTTTCGGATTATTTATAGAATAAATCTTTAAATTTCTCTTTAATGCAATTTTTTTTATATTTCTAAATTCAGGAATTTTTTCATCGGTAATTATATTCCCTTTAATAGATAGAAGTTTCTCAAATAGATAAAGTTTTGCTATTAAATAATCTTTTAAATTTTTATGATAATCTAAATGATCTTGAGATAAATTTGTAAATATTCCTGAATTAAATTTTAAACCATCCAATCTATTTTGTCTTAAACCATGACTTGAAGCTTCTAATATTACATCATCTATTTTTTGATTTTTAAGATATTCTAATATCTTTCCTAATTGAATTGGGTCGATGGTTGTATTAGATAAATTGATATATTTCTTGTTTAATTTAACACCCAAAGTTCCTATTGATGCAACTTTTCTTTTATTAAATCTTAATATTTGATAATAAAAATCAGCTACAGAAGACTTTCCATTAGTTCCTGTAATGGCTATTAAGTTTGTTGGTTTTTTATTATAAATTTTAAATGAAACTTCAGCTAATAATTTTCTAACATTTTTCGAACGAATAATTAATACCCCATTAGGAAATTTTGTTACTTTTTTTTCAGTAACGATAACTTTTGAGCCTTTATTTATAGCATCTGATATGAAATTATTTCCATCAATATTTGTGCCTTTAATTGCAAAAAAGACATTATCTTTTTTTACTTTCGAACTCTCAAAACAGATGTCAGAAAAAAAAGTCTTTTCAAATTTTTTTCCAACATTTGGGAAATAATCTTTAACTAGCATTTAGAAATTAAATTCACTATATTTTGTGGCTAAAATAGGCCCAATCTTTTCAACAATTTGACCCGTAGCTTCAACTGTTGTCCATCCAGCAGTATTAAAAGGTGTCCCTTTATACTTTATATTTGATCCATCTCTATAATGATAAATATAGTTTTCATTTATTTTTGGTTCATCCAACATAACAGCTAAAACAAATTTTGGTTTAGATGTTGGAAATACTGACACAAAAGAATTAATCTTCTTATTTGAATACTCTCCATCGGCACTTTTTTCGGCTGTTCCTGTTTTACCACCAATTTCATATCCATTTACATTTGCCAGTGATGCGGTTCCATCTTTTGTTGAAACAATTTTTCTCAAAATTGGTAAAATTTTTCTTGATAAATCTTTACTTAAAATTTTTTCTTTTTTTTCATTGTTGTTATTTTTGAGCAACTTTGGTTTTATTTGATAACCCCCATTAACAACAATAGAATAAGCTTTTGCTAATTGAAGCAATGTAGTTGTAATGCCATGACCAAATGATGCTGTAGCAAGTGGACATTTTCCCCAATTGAATTGTATTGGTTTTCCTACTTCCTCAATATCAAAGTCAATTTTTTCTAAAACACCAATCTTTGATAAAAATGATTTAAATTTTTCCTCGCCCACTTGCTGAGCAATTCTAACTGAGCCTATGTTGCCAGAACGAACTAATATTTGTTCAGCAGTAAGATTGGATGGGATTTTTTTGTCGTATTCTCTTATTGGAAATCCTGCACACTTAAGAGATTTTGGCAAATCAACATATTCCGTTTCAGCAGTAATAATTTTTTCATCAAGAGCAGCAGCTAATGTGAAAGTTTTAAATACAGATCCAAATTCATAGACACCTTTAGTGACTCTATTTATATAATTTGAATCTGAGATTTTTTTTCTTTGATTTGGATCAAAATCAGGAAGAGAAACTAAAGATAGTATTTCACCATTATTTACATCCATCAAAATTGCAGCACTGCCAATAGTATTAAAAATTTTGTTGAATTTAATTAACTCTTCTCTGATTAAAAATTGTAAGTCTTTATCTACTGTTAACTGAATGGGTTCTTTGCTATTTTTTAAAATTTTATCTAATGATTTTTCCAGACCTGAGACTCCGTTATTATCATTGTCAATCTGACCAAGAATATGACTAAATAAGTTTTTTTCAGGATAAATTCTTGTTAATTTTTCCTCAGGTTGAATGGATTTGTCACCTAGTTTCATTACTTTTTCGTAATTCTCTTCAGATATTTTTTTCTCTAAGTAAAAAAACTTTTTATTATTTAATTGATTTTGAACTTTGACAAAATCTTTATTAGGAAAAATATATTTTAAGTTTATCATCAACTTTTTTTTATCAATAACTTTTTTAGTGCTTATTCCAATATCAATTGAGCCTACTGTTTTGCTTAAATATTTTCCATTTCTATCAATTATGTCAGCTCTATAGAGTTTATTGGAACTAATACTCGAATTTTCATTTATCACTCTTTTTGAGTCTCTAGAACCAAGATGTATTAAGTGTATAGAAAAAATTATAAAAATTATAAAAAAGATAAAAAAAATAAATGCAACCCTATTAAATGAAATATTAATACTGGTCTTATCTTTTTTAAAAGAAAAATCATTACGATTATCCTCTAAAATAATTTGTGAATTTTTATTCTTCATTTTTATTAAAAATTAATTGACCTATCTGAACTTCATTATTTTTTCTTGTAATTGTTTGAATTTCTTTAATATCAAATTTTATTAATTCATTATCAAAGTACAGGTTTTGAAATTGTATTAATTTTTCAGTAGAACTTAAATAATCAAACTCCAATCTAGTATTTTCAAAATTTTTTTTTAAATCTCTGATATTTTCTTTTAAGGCAAATATTTCATCATCAATCCTTTTTGTTGAATTTTTAACTATTGCCGTTGAGAAAATTAAAGAAAATACAAAGAGTGTAACAAAAAATTTTTTCATAATTTTTCACCAAATTTCTCAATATCTAAGAGTGTTTTGAATTTTTTAGCTATATCTGTCTCAAAATTATAAAAATCATTTTTCTTTATTACGTATCTGAGTTTTGCTGATCTTGATGGAGTATTTTCTCTTAATTCTTTAGCTGATGGTATAATTGGTTTTTTTTTAACCATACTAAATAATGTTTCAGGTTGATTTATATTTGGCATGTACCGGGATATACTTTTTTTTTCAGATAAACTTTTAAAAAAATATTTTACAATTTTATCCTCTAGTGAATGGAAAGTTACAACTGCTAATATACCATTTTTTTTTAATACTTTTGTAGCTGCAATTAAACCATGTATTAATTCACTAATTTCTTTGTTAACAAAAATTCTAAGAGCTTGAAAAGTTTTTGTGGAGTTGTTTGTCTTAAAACTTTTTCTTTTTTTTGATTTTTCCACCAATTCGACTAATTTTTTTGTATCAATTTTTTTTGTCTTTCTTTCTTTAACAATATTAAAAGCAATTCTTTTGGCTTCTAATTCTTCACCAAAAAATTTAAAAATTTTCTCTAATTCATGAACATCCAGATTATTTATTGCGTCACTTGCAGAAAAATTATTTAAACCCATTTGCATATTTAGATCTCCAACAGAATTAAATGATAAACCTTTTTTTGGATCTTTGATTTGAGTAAAAGAATAACCTAAATCCAAGAGTATCCCTTTGATTTTTTCATTTTTAAGTTTGAGGTTGTCTAATTGACTAAACTTTTTATGCTTGAAAATAAATCTGTTTGGGAACTTTTCCGAAATTTTATCTGCAATTTTTTTACTTTCTATATCTCTATCAAGTGCAATTACTTGGGTATCTTTATAACTTAAAATTTTTTTGGTGTAACCGCCTTGACCAAAAGTACAATCAATAAATGTGCCACCATGTTGAGGGGTAATAATGCTAATTATTTCATTAAGCAATACCGGATAATGTTTTGGGGCATCCGATACCATGGTGGCTTCCATTTATTTTTTCGAAGACCATTAATTTTTTTGTCTTCGTAAAAATGCAGGTATTTCTAAATCATCCTCTTCTTGATCTTCATCTGATGATCCAAGTAAATCTTTAGATGTTGAAGCTTGATTTTCTGTATTAAATAGATCTGGTTCATCTGTATCCACACCAAATTCCTTTAAATCATTTGAGGACTCTTCTTCAGTATTAGACGAGTTTAATGCTTCATGTGAAAAAGAAGTATCATTGTCCTCTGAAATATTTTCTATAATATTTTCAGCTTCTTGGTTTTTTAACAATTCTTCATGATACTGATTGTTCACATCATCTACTGACTGACTCTGAAAACTCTCGGATACTATCTCATTTTCTAGCTTAAGTGCAGTTGCACCATCTGAAATAGGGTTTGAGTTTGTATTCTGGAAATTAAAAGGAGTTGTCCCAGTAGTTGTTCCAAAATCAGAGTAACCCGGATTTCTATTTTGAATACGGTGTACCATGTTAATTACTGATTTTGTTTCTGGTTGTTGACCATCTAAAGATGTGGCTACAATTGAAACTCTCATTTTTCCGTCAAGTTCTGGATCTGTGATAGCACCAATTATTAATTCAGCTTCAGGATCTACTTCTGCTCTAACTTTATTTACAGCTTCATCAACTTCAAATAGTTTCAAGTCTTTTCCGCCCGTAATATTGACTAATAATCCTTTTGCACCTTTTAATGTATAATCATCAATTAATGGATTACTGATAGCCATCTCGGCTGCTTTCATTGATCTACCTTCTCCTTCAGCTTCACCAGTGCCCATCATAGCTTTACCCATTGAAGCCATAACGGATTCCACGTCAGCAAAATCAAGATTGATCAATCCAGGTCTTACCATTAAATCAGTAATACTCTGAACACCATGCATTAATACATTATTTGAAAGATTGAATGACTCTTCAAATGTAGTTTGCTCATTAGCTATCTTAAACAAATTTTGGTTTGGAATAACTATAATTGTATCAACATGTCTTCTTAGTTCTTCTAAACCTTGTTGAGCTCTTCTCATTCTTGAAGGACCTTCATATAAGAATGGTAATGTAACTACTCCAACTGTTAAAATGTTTAATTCTTTAGCAGCTCTCGCAATAACATGTGCAGCACCCGTACCTGTTCCACCACCCATACCAGCAGCTATGAAAACCATATTCGCACCTTGTAGAATATTTACTATATCATTTAAAGACTCGTCGGCAGCAGCTTGACCAATATCGAGTTTTGCTCCAGCTCCTAAACCTTTTGTTAAATTTAAACCAATTTGAATTTTGGATTTTGCTTTACTATGTTTTAAATCTTGAGCATCTGTATTAACTGCAATAAATTCAACCCCCTGCATTCCATTATCAATCATTTCATTGATTGCATTTCCACCTGCTCCACCTATTCCCATTACTAACAATCTAGGCTGAAGTTCTTTTATTTCTGGTACCTTAAAATTTATTGTCATTATGTTATCCCCCGTTATTTGTTAAGTTGATGCTCCCATTTAAGGCTGGCTCGATTAAGATTAGATTTTTTTCTTGCATTGACCTTAAATTTTTCAAATATTGCTGGTTCCCATATTTGGAAAGTTTTACCCTGACCAACAAAGACCATGCTATTTTTGATTTTTGCATGTTTTAATAATTTTGAAGTAAGTAAAATTCTTCCCTCACTATCAAATTGTAAATTTGTACTTTCAGATAAAATTGATGTTGCAAAAAAATCTCTTTTTTCCTCAAAAGGATTTAAAGAGTCTATAGAATTTGAAATTTTTTCTATTCTGTCTTGAGGCCATGCCTCTATAGATTGATTGTTAAATGATGGATAACAAATTACACCATTATAACCTAAATTAGACAAATATGATCTATAGCTTGCAGGCACTGACACCCTTCCTTTTTTGTCCAATTTGTTTTCGTAGGTCGATAAAAACATAAACCATAAAGTCCTATAAATCCCATATTTGGGAATTTATGGGATCTTATGGGTTTTTGGGAAATGAGTCAACAATTACTATTTATAATTGAAAATCACTAATCATAGGTGAGAATGAATCAAAACGTGAACATTTAGGAAATATTTAGTTTCAATGAAAAGCCAGATGAACTATAAGCCGGGTTCTGTCATTTAAACCTACCATTTGTCTAGGCTTAAGATCACTCTTAAGCTCAAGCAACTAACCCTGATGACGAGCCAAAGATAGCTTTTAGTTTTTCAACAATGTCACCTCTACTTAGTCTTGCTCCCAGTGGGGTTTTCCAGCGTTCATTGTTACCAATGGAACCGGTGTGCTCTTACCACACCTTTTCACCCTTGCCTTGTTAAGGCGGTATATTTTCTGTGGCACTATCCCTAGGGTTGCCCCTGCCAGGTGTTACCTGGCACTGCATCTTTGTAGAGTCCGGACTTTCCTCTTTAAAATTTTTAAAGCGATAAGTCGTTCATCTGGCATGTTTAATTTATTGCTAAAATTCGATATTTCAAGCTAAATTTTAATTGTTATAGAAGGTTTTTACTGATTAATAGGCACTCTTTATCAATCTTACCATTAACAAGACTCTGTCTAAATCGTCTTTGAAAAGCAAGTGTAAGATACCTCATATTTTGAGTAAATTCACATTCTTTAACATTGTTATAACCAATTTTGTGAAGATTTTTAAGAAATGTATTTTTCTCAATAATTGTTAAAAGTTTTTTATCTCTAAACTTTTTGATTTTTCTTTGATCAAGATTATGCCAAAAACCTATCTTATTTTTTGCTAACATTTCCCACGGAAATTTTTCGCCTGGATCTTTTTTACGACCTGGGGATATGTCGGAATGACCAAGTATACATTTTTTTTTAATTTTATATTTTCTGATTACAAAATTAAGTAATTTTTTAAGTGATGAAATTTGTTTCGATGAAAAGTTTATGTAACCATGCTGATGACCAGGATTTGTTACTTCGACACCAATAGAATTTTTATTTAAAAATTTAAAGTTTTGCCAGCTTGATACTCCTGCGTGCCAAGCTTCATAACGATCAGGAACCAAATTTATTATTTGACCATTTTTTTTTATCAAATAATGTGAGCTTACTTTTGATTTAGGGTCTTGCAGTCGTTTGATCGCAGCAGATTCTTTTTTCATTCCCGTGTAGTGAAGTATTATAAATTTAATCCTATTTTTTGACCTTTTGGGAAAATTGAAATTTGGGGAATAACTTGTGGCCACTTTTAAGCCTATTTTTCGATACATTTTTTATATTTAATTAATACTTAATTTACTTTAAGATTTATTATAATATAAGAAGATTAATGATCAAAAAAATTGCAATTATCCTATTTACAACTTTTACGCTAATTGTAAATGTAAACGCTGGGACTGACGGGGAATTAATATTAAAAAAAAACCAACCATCAGAAGTGAAAGATTGCTTTGAAAAAATTAATAGAATTACCTTTGCATTTAATCAGACTTTGGATGGGGTAATTTTTCAACCTGCAGCTTCGTTGTACAGAAAGCTTCCATCACCAGCTAAGGTCGGTGTGGGTAACTCATTAGAAAATATTTCTCATTTATTGACTATACCCAATAATATTCTTCAGGGTGATTTTAAACAGGCGGGAGTTAATACAGGACGATTTATAATTAATACAACTATAGGAATTTTGGGTATTTTTGATATAGCTCAGTATCTTGGATTAACAAATTATGAAAAAGAGGATTATGGCCAATCGCTCGCTAAATTAGGCGTTGGTCCTGGCTGTTACGTGGTGTTGCCAGTTCTAGGTCCGAGTACCATTAGAGATACAATGGGATCAACTTTAAATTTTTTAGGTGGCGATCCATGGTATAATGTAACTGTGGGTAAAGACACTCAGTATTTGAAAAATTCTGATTACTATTTTTCAAAAGGTGCATCTGGTATAGATTTTAGGGCAAAAAACTACGACTCTATAGAAAACTTAGAGAAAAATTCATTAGACTTTTACGCATCTGTAAAAAGTTTGTATCTACAGGATAGACAGCAAAAGATTTTAAATTCAAGAAAAATAATTAATACCCAAGATGATAGTGATTGGGAAGAGATTAATCAGTAAAAATAGGTAAATATGAAGTCAAAAAAAATTATTCCAATAATTTTTTTCTATTTTTTCATAATAAGCAATAGCTATTCAATTGAAGCAGATGTATTTGTTCAATCTACAGTAAACAGAGCTTCGAAAATACTTTCGGAAAATTTATCTAAAGAAGAAAAAATTAATCAGCTTAAGTTAATTGCTGAAAAAACAGTAGATATAAGTGCTATTGGTTTTTACACACTCGGATCCGCTAGAAAAAACCTTAATATAGAGCAAAAAGAAAAATACTCAATTTTGTTCAGAGAATATTTTCTAAAAAGCTTTTCAAGTAGATTATCTGAATATACAAACCCAGAAATTGATGTTTTATCAAAAGAAGTTTTAAGTGAAAACTACACAATTGTTAATAGTCTTTTAAAAGGAACCTCTGAAAGACCAGAGGTGAAAATAGATTGGAGAGTTTATACCAAAAATAAAGAAAATCCGTTGATTAGAGATTTAATTATCGAAGGTTTGAGTTTAGCTAGAACTCAGAAAGAGGAATTCTCATCAATATTAAATTCAAACAATAATAACATCAATTTCTTATTCAAAACTTTAGAGGAATTTTCAGAAAATTAATCAATTTAAATGGTGGGCCCGCCAGGACTCGAACCTGGGACCAATACATTATGAGTGTACTGCTCTAACCAACTGAGCTACAGGCCCTTCAATGAGGTTAGGTATTACAACAATTTATATCATTAAACAAGGTTAGATATTTTTTATTATAAGAACTTAAAAAACAATTAATTTCATTTTTCAGACCACCAATGTAATCTTAAAATTGATCGTGCCCCTTCTAATTGAGTTGTACCACCATGTATACCTGATTGATTAAAAATAATTGCATCACCTGGATTCATAAAATCAAAAAATTTATCAGTTTCTCTTTGATTAATAATTAAATTTACATTTTCAATAAAATCATCGATTTTTT
>CABZTG010000014.1 GCA_902528645.1 uncultured Pelagibacteraceae bacterium
AAAACCAAAGAAAAAGATTTCAACAAATGCTGCTGAAAAATATTATATAGATATTGAGTTTAATGTAACTAGTGGTCAAGATAATGTTGAATTAGCAGGCCAAAGTTCAAAAAAATTAATTACATTTGAAGAATGGAAAAAAAGAAAGACACATTTTAATGAGTCTGGACTGTGTTACACGCCTAAGCGTCGATGGGTTCATTATTATCATACAGCAGATAATTGCATGAATGTTACAGATGCCACTTCCTATAATATTAAATATTATAATAATCCAAAAGACAAAACTTACACTTTTGAATACTGGGGAGATAAAAAAGTAGTTTCAGCAGACTGGAATAGTAGAACTTCACCAACCAAGAAAAAAGTTAAAGTTGCTAAGAAAGAAGAACCTAAGAAAAAAATAAAGAAAACAGAAAAACAAAAAGATAATGATTTAAAATTATTTAGTAAAAAAGATAATCTTAACTTTGATAAATCTAAAGAGATTTGGCATGCAGTCATTGTTCACAAAGGTGAGAATGAAAATAGTGAAATCAATATTTACAGATCTGATATCAATTCAAAAATAAATACTAAAGCAAAAGCAATTAAAAATGCTAAACAAAAATGTTGGTTTGATCCTATTTATGACACGAGTGACTGGCCATCAATTAATTGTGTTATGTACTATGTTGCTAATAATAAGGATTTTAGCAAAAGATATAAGATTGATAAAAAATTAGAACAACAAATTATTAAAAAAAAATTATCAGAAGAAATTGAACTAATTAAAAATTCTTCAAAAATAGAGGACAGTGGTCTTTCAGTTGAATTTCTTGGTTTAGAAAAAGAGACTTATGAATTAGTACTTAAAAAGGAACAAGATCGAAGAGAAGAGTTATATGCTGAAGCATGCACTGGTATTATATTTGGGCATAAAAAAGGTACTCAAAAATGGTATGAATGTTTAATCGAAAAAGAACAAGAAGATAAAGAAAAAGGAATAACTACTAAGGTTGTTAAAAAAGAGGAAAAGAAAAAACAAAATAAAAAAGTTGTAAAAAAACAAGAAGCTCCCCAGGAAGAGTTTAAGCCTAAGAAAACAAATCAAGACAACGAGCCACCAGTAATTAAAATTTCAAATTCATTTACAGTTAATGATGCAAATTATGAGATTTCAGGAACTGTAACTGATGAATCAAAGAGAATATTTATTGAAGTAGATGGACAGACTATTCAAGCAAAAAAAGGTAAATTTACAATCAAAAGATACAGTCCAATCGATGAGCAAATTCAAATTGTTGCAATAGATAACTGGGGTAATAAATCAAAACCTCAAATTGTCGATATAATTATTGATACTAAAGTTACACTAGTAACTGATAATATTGAGCCATTAAACCCCAATAAAATTAGAGCTAGATCAAATTCAAATAAAGTTGCGTTAATTATTGGTATTGAGGAATACAAACAAACACCAGCCGCAAGTTATGCAAACTTAGATGCAAAATTTTTCTATGAATATGCTAGAAAAGGTTTTGGTGTTTCAAAAAATAATATAAAAATTTTGATAGATGAAGATGCTAATTTAATTTCATCACTTGGAACTTTAAAAAAATGGTTACCTGGCAAAATTAGATCAAATCAAACAGATTTGATAGTATTTTTTGCAGGACATGGATTAGCTTCAAGTAATGGCGAAGAATTATATTTACTACCACAGGACAGCGATCCAGATTTACTTGAAAGAACAGCGCTATCAAGAAATGAATTATTTGAAACTATAATTAGATTAAATCCTAAAAATGTGACCATGTTTTTTGATACATGTTTTAGTGGTATATCAAGAGATGAAAAAACTTTGTTAGCTTCAGCTAGACCGATTAGAATTATTGCAAGTGAAGAAGAAGATATTCCTAATAATTTTACAATTTTCTCAGCTTCACAACTAGATCAAATCTCATCAGGAATTAAAGAGGTAAAACATGGAATATTTTCTTACTATTTAATGAAAGGTTTAGAAGGGTATGCTGATGTTAATAAAGATAAAAAAATTACGAATGGTGAACTTCTTGCATATATGGATGAAAATGTTTCACAAAAAGCCTCAGAGCTTGGAAGGCAACAAAATCCATCTTTAGCAGGAGATCCTGATAAAGTTTTAATCAGTTATAGATAAAGGAAAATCTTATAGGATAATGTAGGATACCTCGTACAAGCCTCGTACACAGAGAGATAAAATAAAAAAAATTTACTTATTCATCTTGTTCAATTATAAATAATGGCATAAACACTCATGAAATTCATTAATGCCCTCGTGGTGAAATTGGTAGACACAAAGGACTTAAAATCCTTGCCGCTTGCGGAGTGCCAGTTCGAGTCTGGCCGAGGGCACCATTGAATGAATAAACCTCAAATTATATCTGACAAAAATAAGAGATCTTTAAAAATAAAATCATTAATTCAAAAAAAAATAATTCAGAACAAGGTAAAAAGATCTAATATCATAATCGTAATTGGTGGAGACGGCTTTATGCTTCAAACATTAAAAAGGAATAAAAAATCAAAAAAATTTTTTTATGGAATAAATTCAGGAAATTATGGATTTTTAATGAATAAGTTCTCATCAAAAAATATTATAAGTAATTTAAATAAAGCAAGAATGATAGTTATATCTCCATTAGAGATGTCTGTAAAAAATAATAAAAACCAAATAAAAAAACATATAGCAATTAATGAAGTTTCAATTTTAAGACAAAGTAGACAAGCAGCATCTTTATCAATTTATTATGGTTCAAAACAAGTTATTAAAAAATTGGTTTCTGATGGTATACTCGTTTCTACACCAGCAGGAAGCACTGCTTATAATTTATCAGTCCACGGACCTATACTTAGCTTAAACTCGAAAAAATTATCCATAGCCCCCATTAGTCCTTTTAGACCAAGAAGATGGAAAGGTAAAATTGTGAGCGATAAATCCAAAATTATAATTAAGAATTTAAATCCCAAAAAAAGACCAATCAGTTCAGTTGCTGATAATATAGAGGTGAGAAATGCTAAAAATATTATAGTAAAAACAAATCAAAAAATTAAATTTAATCTTCTATATGATAGAAATAGAAGCTTGCAAAAAAAAATTAAAATAGAACAATTAAGAAAAGAAACCTACTGATGGTGCCCCCGCACGGATTCGAACCGCGGACCTATTGATTACAAATCAATTGCTCTACCAGCTGAGCTACAAGGGCATGCGCAATAATTATTAACTATTTATTAATTAATCAACTCTTTTTTTTAGATAACTCAAATGGTGAAATACAATAGCCGCACTATTTGATATATTTAGGCTCTCTATTTTTTTATTTATCTCAATCTTAACTAAAAAATCTGCATATTTGGATGTGTGTTTATGCATACCTGATCCTTCTGATCCAAATAATAATATATTATTTCCCCTCCATTCAATATCTGTAAAGTCTTCTTTTCCATTTCCATCAAAACCATATACCCAAAAATTTTTTTCTTTTAGATTTTTCAATGTTGAATTGATATTAGACACTTCAAATATATTCATATATTCAATTGCACCACTTGCTGCTTTATATAAAAGTTTACTTTCGCTAGGGTAGTTTCTTTCTTTAATAATCAATCCATCAATATTAAAAGAAGCTGCACTTCTAATTAGAGATCCTATATTCCTTGGGTCAGTTACACCATCAAGACAAATTAATGTCATCTCATCATTTTCTTTGATGTACTCTTTGAGTATTGGTTTCTGTATATGTTCAACTTCTGCAACATATCCTTGATGTTGCAAATTCTCTCTAGTGCTATACTTATCAAGTTCTTTTTTTGTTTTAAAATATACTTTGACATCATTTAACAAGTTTTTATTGGGACTTTTTTTATGAAGGTTTTTCTTACTTTCTTCTGTTAAGAATACCCTTAAAACCTTTCTCTTAGGATTACGTAGTGCCTCAATTACAGCATGTTGACCAATGATAAAAAAAGATGATTTGTTCATAAAATTACCTTTGTTTTACACGTTTTTTCAAATATTTTCCCACTAAATCACATATTGCATTTGGACAAATAAAATATATAAAACGCTTGTTGTTTGAAGCTTTATTGAACAAGGGGACACTTCCCCTAAGGGAGGGGTTCCAGAGCGGTCAAATGGGGCGGGCTGTAAACCCGTTGACTTCGGTCTTCGAAAGTTCGAATCTTTCCCCCTCCACCATTCAATAATCTTTGGCAATACTGGAGTGATACTCTTGGGGTTGTGCGGGTGTAGTTCAATGGTAGAACGCTAGCCTTCCAAGCTGGATGTAAGGGTTCGATTCCCTTTACCCGCTCCAAGAAAAATAGTTTAAAAATAAAAGTGAGGAAAATAAGTAATGTCAAAAGAAAAATTTGTAAGGAATAAACCGCATTGTAACATTGGAACAATCGGTCATGTCGATCATGGCAAAACAACTTTAACTGCAGCGATCACTAAAGTTTTATCTGAAACTGGTGGAGCTCAGGCTGTTGCATATGATCAAATTGATAAAGCTCCAGAGGAGAAAGAAAGAGGAATTACAATTTCAACAGCACATGTTGAATATGAAACTGAAAAAAGACACTATGCACACGTAGATTGCCCTGGTCATGCTGACTATGTAAAGAATATGATTACAGGTGCAGCACAAATGGATGGAGCGATTTTAGTTGTTAATGCTGCTGATGGCCCTATGCCTCAAACAAGAGAGCATATTCTTTTAGCAAGACAAGTTGGAGTTCCTGCTATCTGTGTCTATCTAAACAAAGTAGATCAAGTAGATGATAAAGAAATGATTGATCTAGTTGAAGAAGAAATTAAAGAATTATTAACTTCTTATAAATTTCCAGGTGACAAAACTCCTATCGCAAAAGGTTCTGCACTCGCAGCCGTTGAGGGAAGAGATGATGAAATCGGAAAAAATTCAATTTTAGAGTTGATGAAGAATGTAGATGAGTTTATTCCACAACCAGACAGACCAAAAGATAAAGATTTCTTAATGCCGGTGGAGGATGTTTTCTCAATCTCAGGAAGAGGTACAGTTGCAACTGGAAGAGTTGAGTCAGGTGTGCTTAAAACTGGAGATGAACTAGAAATAGTTGGTATTAGAGAAACTAAGAAATCAGTATGTACTGGTGTAGAAATGTTTAGAAAACTTTTAGACTCTGGTGAAGCAGGAGATAACGTAGGTGTACTTTTAAGAGGTGTAGAAAGAACTGATATTGAAAGAGGACAAGTTCTTTGTAAACCAGGTTCAGTTACTCCACATACTAAGTTTGAAGCCCAAGCGTATGTACTTAAAAAAGAAGAAGGTGGAAGACACACACCTTTTTTTACAAAGTATAGACCACAATTCTATTTTAGAACTACAGATGTAACTGGAGAGGTAGAATTGCCAGCTGGTACTGAAATGGTTATGCCTGGTGATGATGCTAAATTTACAGTTAAACTAATTACACCAATTGCGATGTCAGAGAAATTAAACTTTGCTATTCGTGAAGGTGGTAGAACTGTTGGAGCAGGAGTAGTAACTAAAATTATAGAGTAAACTCTATATAGGAGTGTAGCTCAATTGGTAGAGCGCCGGTCTCCAAAACCGGAGGCTGAGGGTTCGAGTCCCTCCGCTCCTGCCAATATGAATTAAATAACTATGAAGAACCCGATTAAATTTATACAAGAAGTAAAACAGGAAGCATTCAAAGTCTCTTGGCCAACAGGAAAAGAAACACTTCAGGGTGCATTAATGGTTTTTGCAATGGCAGTAGTTATGTCTTTATTTTTTCTATTGTTAGATCAGGTTTTAAAATTTTTCTTAGAGTTATTACTTAAAGTGAGTATTTAATGAAAAATTGGTATATTGTTCAATCTCACTCAAGTTTTGAAAATAAAGTTGCAGGACTTATCAAAGAAGAAGCAGATAAGGCTAAAATTTCTGAAAAATTTGAGGAAATTATTGTTCCAACTCACGATGTAACTGAAGTTAAAAGAGGTAAAAGAATTCAAAGAAAGAAAAAATATTTTCCAGGCTATGTTTTAATTAAGAGTGAGATGGATAATGATATTTACCACATGATAAAAAACATAAAACGTGTCAGTGGTTTTTTAGGTACTAAAGGAATGCCTGTCCCTGTATCTGATAAAGAAATTGATAAAATTTTAGGTCAGATAAAAGATGGAGTTGCACAACCAAAATCAGCCATAGAATATACGGTTGGTGAAAAAGTTCAGGTTATAGATGGACCTTTTGCTTCATTTAGTGGAATGGTTGAAGAAATTGATGAAGAAAAGTCTAGACTTAAGGTGTCAGTTTCTATATTTGGAAGGCCAACACCAGTTGATTTAGAATATAATCAAGTGGAGAAAGTAAGTTAGATTTATGGCAGTTAAGAAAGAAATTAGTGGTTTTATCAAATTACAAATTAAAGGTGGACAAGCTAATCCCGCTCCACCAGTTGGACCTGCATTAGGGCAACGAGGGGTAAACATTATGGAATTTTGTAAAGCATTTAATGATAAAACTAAAAAGTTAGCTGGCAAACCTGTGCCAGTTGAAATAACTGTTTATAAAGATAAAAAATTTGACTTTAAAATTAAATCTCCACCCGCATCTTTCTTTATAAGAGAAGCTGCAAAATTAAAAAGTGGTTCCCAAGAACCTGGTCGAAACATTGTTGCATCAATAACAAAAAAACAAGCTGAGGAAATTGCTAAACAAAAAATGGAAGATTTGAATGCTCTTGATTTAGATCAAGCAGTCAAAATAATTGCTGGTTCTGCAAGATCAATGGGTATTGAGGTAAAAGATTAAATATGACTTCCAAAAGATTTAAAAAACTTCCTGAAAAAACTACAGAACTTCCTTCTGAAGTTATTGAAAAATTACTTTCGGTAGTTAAAAAAAATTGTACAACTAAATTTGATGAGTCAGTTGATTTAAGTTTTCAAATTAACAACAAACAAAAAAAAAATGAGATAAATATTAGGACTGTAGTAAATCTTCCTGGTGGATCCGGTAAAAAGATAAAAGTTGCTGTCGTATGTGAGGATACTAAATCTGATGAAGCAAAAAATGCTGGTGCAGATATTGTAGGTGGTGATGAATTTATTGAAAAAATTAAAAATGGTGAAATGAATTTTGAAAAATTAATTTGTACTCCATCTATGATGATTAAATTATCAAAATTAGGAAAAGTGTTGGGACCAAAAGGTTTAATGCCCAATCCAAAGTTAGGAACTGTGACTGAGAATTTAAAAATAGCAATCTCAGATGCAAAATCTGGACAAGCAGAAATTAGAAATGACAAAGATGGAAACATTGGTGTAAGTATAGGGAAAAAATCTTTCAGTGATGAGAAGTTAATTAAAAATTTTAATGCTGTTATAGATACACTTGAGAAAGAAAAATCAAATAACACTGTAAAAGGAGATCTAATAAGAACTGTATTTATAACATCAACAATGGGTGTTTCGTATAAATTAAAATTAGGTAAAAATATTTAAGTTATGATGAATAAAGAGCAAAAGAAAAACTACATTGCTGAGATGACAACTCAATTTGAAAATAGTAAAGCGGTTATGGTTACTCATTATCAAGGTCTGACAATGACTCAATTAGATGAATTAAGATCAAAAATGAGAGAACATGGAATAATTTTTAAAATTACAAAAAATAGAATTACAAAATTAGCATTGGAAAAAACTAAGTGTAAAGATTTATCAAATTTATTTACTGGCCCAACGGCTGTTGCGTTTGGAGAAGATGCTATTATGTCAGCACGAATTTTATCCAAGTTTGCAAAAGATAACGAGAATCTTAAATTGATCGGTGGAATGATGGAAAATGAAATTCTTGATCAAGCTGGAGTAATGAATGTAGCAAATTTACCTACCTTGGACGAAGCAAGGGCTAATATTGTGGGTATTTTGAATGCATCTGCATCAAAATTAGTGAGTATTTTGCTTGCACGATCGGAAAAAATGAGTAGTTTACCCCCAGAAAATTCAGAAACACAACCTAAAGAGTAAATTATGCCAGATCTAAATAAAATTATAGAGGACTTATCAAGTTTGACTGTTGCCGAAGCGGCAGATCTTTCAAAACAACTAGAGGAAAAATGGGGTGTTACGCCAATGGCGGCAGCAGCTCCAGCAGCTGCAGGAGGAGCGGCGGCAGCAGAAGAAAAGGATGACTTTTCAATCATGCTTGTTTCTGCAGGAGATAAAAAAATTAACGTAATTAAAGAAGTAAGAGCAGCAACTTCTCTTGGTCTAAAAGAAGCTAAAGACTTGGTGGAGGGCGCACCTAAAGAAGTAAAAGCTGGTGTACCAAAAAAAGAAGCAGAAGAAATTAAAGCTAAGTTAGAAGCTGCAGGGGCAAAAGTAGAACTTAAATAAATTAACAGGAAATTTTGAAGTACTGATTAATTAAACTTAATCAGTATTAAGACATAGATGCAAATATCTTTTACTGAAAAGAAAAATATTAGAAAGAGTTTCGGAAAACTAAAAGAAAGTTTATCCATTCCCAATCTAATAGAAGTTCAAAAAAATTCCTACGACGAATTGACATTTTTTAATCCAGAAGCAGGTGATTTAACTAAAGGATTTGACAGAGTCTTTAAAAGTATTTTTCCCATTGAAGATCTTAACGATAAAGCAACTTTAGAATATGTATCTTACAGACTTGAAAAACCAAAATTTGATGTAGAAGAGTGTATTGCTAGAGGTTTAACTTATTCCTCGGCTTTAAAATGTACATTACGTTTAGTTGTTTATGAAATAAACCAAGAAACAAATACAAAAGATATTTTATCAGCGAAAGAACAAGAAGTTTATATGGGAGAGGTTCCCATGATGACTAATAGTGGAACTTTTATTACTAATGGTGTTCAAAGAGTTGTTGTGAATCAAATGCATAGAAGTCCAGGAGTTTTTTTTGATCATGACAAAGGTAAAACACATGCCAGTGGGAAGCTTTTATTTAATTGTAGGGTTATACCAAATCGAGGTTCTTGGTTAGATTTTGAATATGATGTAAAAGATTTTTTATATTTTAAAATTGATAGAAAGAAAAAAATTCTTGCATCAACTTTATTATTAGCTCTTGGATATTCGAAAAGTGAGATAGTAAATGAATTTTATGACTCAGAAAAATTTACTTTTGATGCAAAATCAGAAAAGTGGAAAACAAAATTTAATCCTGAAAATTATAAAGCTAAAAATTTCTCTGAGGAAGTTGTTGATGCTAAATCTGGAAAAGTTGTAATTAAATTAGGAGAAAAAATAAATTATTTAAATGCTAAAAAATTATCTAATGAAGGATTAAAAGATATACTAGTTGCTAAAGAGTCTTTATTTGGAAAATTTATACATAAAGATATTAAATTAAATGATCAAGAGAATGGATTGTTGAAAATTGGCACTGAACTAAATGAAACAATCATTCAAAATATTTTAGACGCGAATATCACAAGTTTAGATATTTCTGTAACCAACTCTATTAATAAAGGTTCTTATTTACTCACTACTATTTTGAATGACAAAAATAATACTAAAGACGAGGCAATAACTGAAATTTATAAGATGTTGAGACCTGGTGAGCCTCCAACAATTGAAATTGCAACTCAGATTTTCAATAATTTATTCTTTAGTTCAGACCGATATGATTTATCAGATGTTGGAAGAGTCAAAATGAATTCTAGATTGGATTTAGAGTGTTCAGATAAAATAACAATTTTAAGAAATGATGATATTTTGGCGATAATTCGTAAAATGTTAGACTTAAGAGATGGTAAAGATGATGTAGATGACATTGACCATTTGGGAAATAGAAGAGTTAGATCTGTAGGTGAACTAGTTGAAAATCAAGCACGTATTGGTGTTTATAGAATGGAAAGAGCAATTAAAGAAAAAATGACCACTCTAGATATAGAGTCGGCTATGCCGCAAGATTTGATTAATGCGAAACCACTTACAATTTCCCTCAAAGATTTTTTTGCGAGTTCGCAGCTTTCCCAATTTATGGATCAAACAAATCCACTTTCAGAGATTACACACAAAAGAAGAGTTTCAGCCTTAGGTCCTGGTGGACTAACAAGAGAAAGAGCTGGTTTTGAAGTAAGAGATGTACATCCAACACACTATGGAAGAATATGCCCAATTGAGACTCCCGAAGGTCCAAATATAGGTTTGATCAATAGTCTATCTACTTACGCAAAAATAAATAAATATGGTTTTATTGAAAGTCCATATAAGCGAGTAAAAGAAGGAGTAGTTCAAGAAAAGGTAGAATATTTGTCTGCAATGGAGGAAACAAAATTTACTATTGCACAAGCAAATACTAAAATCGATAAAAATGGAAAAATTGTTGAGGAATTAGTCTCCTGTAGACAAAATTTGAATTTCCTTTTGTCAAAGCCAGAGACTATAGATTATATTGACGTATCACCTAAACAATTAGTTTCTGTAGCTGCATCATTGATACCATTTTTGGAAAATGACGATGCAAATAGAGCTTTAATGGGTTCTAACATGATGAGACAAGCTGTTCCATTATTAAAACCTGAAGCACCTTTAGTTGGTACGGGTATTGAGAGTGATGTTGCATTAGACTCAGGTGTTACGATTGTTGCTAAAAGAGATGGTGTTGTAGATAAAATTGATGGTAAGAGAATAGTAATAAAAGTTACAGAAGAAACTGACTTCTCAAAATCTGGTGTTGATATTTACAACTTACAAAAATTTAAAAGATCTAATCAAAACACCTGCATTAATCAAAGACCCTTAGTTAGAGTGGGTGACAAGGTTAAAACTGGTGATATTATTGCCGATGGTCCATCAACAAAATTGGGTGAGTTAGCTCTAGGTAAAAATGTTACAGTCGCTTTTATGCCTTGGCAGGGATACAATTTTGAAGACTCTATATTAATATCAGAGAGATGTGTGACAGATGATGTTTTTACCTCAGTGCATATAGTTGAATATGAAATTATGGCAAGAGATACAAAGCTTGGTGAAGAAGAAATTACTCGAGACATACCCAACGTGAACGAGGAAGCATTAAAAAATTTAGATGAATCAGGTATAGTGTATATTGGTGCTGAAGTTAATGCAGGTGATATTCTGGTTGGAAAAGTAACTCCTAAAGGAGATTCTGCATCAGGTCCTGAAGAAAAATTATTAAGATCAATTTTTGGAGAAAAAGCTATTGATGTGACTGATACTTCTCTTAGAATGTCTAGAGGAAGCAGTGGTACTGTTGTTGACGTCAGAGTTTTCAATAGACATGGAATAGAAAAAGATGAAAGATCAATTACTATTGAACGAGCAGAGATTGAGCAAGTTCAACAAGACAAAATTGTTGAGGAAGAAATTTTAGAGAGAAGCATCAAACAAAGAGCTGCTCAAATTTTGTCAGGGGAAACCCTTTCTAAAAAGATAAAAGATTTTCAGCCAGGTTCTAAGTTGGACTTTGAAACAATTAACAAGTTATCTATTAATGATCTATTTAAACTTACTATCTCAAATCCAAAAAATGAAAACGCATTATTACAATTAAAAGAACAACATAACAAAGCAAAACAAGATATTATCGAAAGATTTGAGGATAAAGTTTTAAAAATTAGAAGTGGTGATGATTTATTACCTAGCGTGATGAAAATGGTAAAAGTTTTTGTTGCAATAAAAAGAAGATTAAGACCAGGAGATAAAATGTCAGGAAGACATGGTAATAAAGGAGTTGTTAGTAAAATTGTACCAGTTGAAGACATGCCTTATAGAGAAGATGGTCGACCAGTAGATATAGTTTTAAATCCTTTAGGTGTGCCTAGTCGTATGAATGTAGGTCAAATCCTTGAAACTCATTTAGGATGGGCCTGTAAAGAATTTGGTGAACAAATTAAAAAACTAGTTAATGAAAATAATAAGAAATTAGAAAGAAATGAAAAAATAGAGAGTTTTTTAAAATCTGTTTACGGTGAAGAAATATTCAATCAAAAAGTAGATAAATTAAACAAAACTGAGTTTAAGGATTTATGTGAAAATTTACAAAATGGCATAGCTATATCCACACCTGTATTTGATGGAGCTAAAGAAAAAAATGTAACAGAGATGTTAGAATTAGCAAATTTACCTAAATCTGGGCAAACTTATTTATGGGATGGAAGAACAGGTGAAAAATTTGATAGACCAGTTACTGTTGGAATAATTTATATGCTTAAACTTCATCATTTGGTTGAAGATAAAATTCATGCAAGATCTACAGGTCCTTATAGTTTGGTAACTCAACAACCGCTTGGTGGAAAAGCACAATTAGGTGGACAAAGATTTGGTGAAATGGAGGTGTGGGCACTCGAGGCATATGGAGCATCTTATACTCTTCAGGAGATACTCACTGTAAAGTCGGATGATGTTGCGGGAAGAGTAAAAGTTTATGAGACAATTGTCAAAGGTGAAGAAAATTTTGAGTCTGGAATACCAGAGTCGTTTAACGTGCTTGTTAAAGAAATCAAGTCTTTGGCATTAAATGTGGAATTAAATTAATTATGAAAAAAGAATTAACAGACCTATTTAAAAACTCAGAAATATCTGAAGCACAAAATTTTAATAGTATAAAAATTTCATTAGCTAGTCCTGAGAAAATTAAATCCTGGACTTATGGTGAAATAAAAAAACCAGAAACTATAAATTATAGAACTTTTAGACCAGAGAAAGATGGTCTTTTCTGCGCAAGAATATTTGGTCCAATTAAAGATTATGAATGTTTATGTGGAAAATATAAAAGGATGAAATTTAGAGGTATTATTTGTGAAAAATGCGGTGTTGAGGTTACAAAATCAAACGTTCGTAGAGAAAGAATGGGGCATATCAATTTAGCTACACCCGTTGCTCATATTTGGTTTTTAAAATCATTACCAAGCAGAATTGCCTTAGCTGTTGACATGAAGCTAAAGGAAGTTGAGAGAGTTTTATATTTTGAGAATTTTATTGTCATTGAACCAGGCCTGACAGGTTTACAAAAAAATCAACTTTTAAATGAAGAGGAGTTAGCCAAACATCAAGATGAATATGGTGAAGAGGCTTTTTCAGCAGGAATTGGAGCTGAAGCAGTTTTAGAAATGCTCAAAAATCTTGATTTAGATTTAGAGAGAAAAAATCTTGTTAATTATATCAAAGAAACAAAATCAAAAGTTAATGAAGAAAGAGCTATTAAAAGATTAAAATTAATTGAGTCGTTTATTGAAACTGGACAAAAACCCGAGTGGATGATCATGACTGTTGTTCCAGTTATTCCACCAGAATTAAGACCATTAGTACCTCTAGATGGTGGAAGATTTGCTACATCAGATTTAAACGATCTTTATAGGAGGGTCATTAATAGAAATAATCGTTTGAAGAGATTAATGGATCTAAAGGCTCCAGATATAATCATTAGAAATGAAAAAAGAATGCTACAAGAGTCTGTTGACGCACTTTTTGACAATGGAAGAAGAGGTAGAGTAATTACTGGGACAGGTAAAAGACCATTAAAATCTCTAGCTGAAATGCTAAAAGGAAAACAAGGAAGATTTAGACAAAATCTTCTTGGAAAAAGAGTTGATTACTCAGGTCGTTCGGTCATCGTAGTAGGTCCTGATCTAAAATTACATGAGTGTGGACTGCCAAAAAAGATGGCTTTAGAATTATTTAAACCATTTTTATATGCAAGACTGAATAAACTAGGTTTAGCATCGACAATCAAACAGGCAAAAAAATTGGTTGAGAAAGAAACAAATGCTGTTTGGGATGCACTTGAATTAATTGTTAGAGAGCATCCTGTTTTATTAAATAGAGCACCAACACTACATAGATTAGGTGTTCAAGCTTTTGAACCAAAATTAATTGAGGGCGATGCTATTGAGCTACATCCTTTAACATGTGCTGCTTTTAATGCAGATTTTGATGGTGACCAAATGGCTGTTCATGTTCCTTTAAGTTTAGAAGCTCAGCTTGAGGCTAGAATATTAATGCTGTCAACAAACAATATTCTTTCTCCATCTAATGGAAAACCAATAATTGTACCAAGTCAGGACATGATTTTAGGTATCTATTATCTATCCCAGGAACCAGTCACTGAAAAACCAGCCGGTTATTTTTTAAATGCGGATCAAATTGAATTTGCATTATCCTCTGGTCAAATCAAAGTCCATAGTACAATTATTTCAAGATTTGAGACTATTGATGAAAAAGGTAATAAAAAATTTGAGAAGTATACATCTACTGCTGGAAGATTTCTGTTAGCTAATTTATTACCAAAAAATAGTAATATTAAATTTTCTTTAGTTGATAGAATTTTACCAAAGAAAACAGTCTCAGAAATAATTGATATTGTCTTTAGATTCTGTGGTCAAAAAAGAACTGTAATTTTCTGTGATAAATTAAAAGATCTTGGATTTAAACATGCTTTCAAAGCTGGAATTTCATTTGGTAAAGATGATTTAGTTATTCCTGAAAATAAAACTCAATTAATCGATGATACAAAAAAATTGATCGCTGATTATGAAACACAATATGCAGAAGGTTTAATCACTAGAGGTGAAAAGTATAACAAAGTAGTTGATGCTTGGTCAAAATGTACTGATAAAGTTGCAGGTGAGATGATGAAGGGAATTTCTGCTACAGAAAAAACTTCGGAAGGATTAAAGATAAATTCAGTATTTATGATGGCGGATAGTGGTGCAAGAGGATCTGCTGCTCAAATGAAACAATTAGCTGGCATGAGAGGACTTATCGCAAAACCATCAGGTGAAATTATTGAGAGTCCTATAACTTCAAATTTTAAAGAGGGTTTAACAGCTTTAGAATATTTTAATTCTACTCATGGTGCTAGAAAAGGTCTGGCTGATACTGCACTTAAAACTGCTAGTTCAGGTTATTTAACTAGAAGACTTTGTGACGTTGCTCAAGATTTAACAATTACTAAGAAAAATTGTGACAACCCTGGTTTTATAGAATTATCAGAAATATTAGAAGGTGGTAATGTTGTTGTTAGCTTATCCGAGAGAGCTTTAGGTAGAGTTGTTTCGACTGATGTTAAACACCCTATAACTGGTGAAGTAATAATAAAAAAATCATCAATGATAGATGAATTTGGTTGTGATAAAATTGACTCTGCTGGAATAAAGTCCTTGAAAGTTTTTTCAGTTATGACCTGTAGTTCAAAGGAAGGTGTTTGTGCAACTTGTTATGGAAGAGATTTATCAAGAGGTCAGATGGTACACGTTGGTGAAGCTATTGGAATGATTTCTGCACAATCAATTGGAGAACCTGGAACACAATTAACTATGAGAACTTTTCACGTGGGTGGTACTGCTTCAGTTAAACAAGATTCACAAATAGTAACTAAGAATGAGGGAACTTTAAAAATTATTAATTCAAATATTTTAGAGGACTCTAAAAAGAATTTAATTGTCATGGGAAGAAATACACAATTATCTATTGAGGATGATAATGGAGTTCAAATTGCTGTTTATAAGGTTGCTTATGGTTCAAAATTATTTTTCAAAAATGGTGATAAAGTAAAATCTAATACAAAAATTTGTGAGTGGGATCCTTATACTACACCGGTAATTGCTGAAAAAAGTGGTATTGCAAGTTATGTTGATTTGATTGATGGTGTATCTATTCAAGAAACAACAGATGATGCGACAGGCATCTCCTCAAAATCAGTTGTTGATTGGCGATCTCAATCTAAAAGCACAGATTTAAAACCAAGAATTACTTTAAGAGATGAAAAAGGAAATGTTATTAAAAAAGCAGATGACAATGAAGCAAGATATTATCTAGTTCCTGATTCAATTTTATCGGTTAAAGATGGTCAAAAGGTTTCTGCTGGTGATGTTATCGCTAGATTACCTAAAGAAACTACTAAAACTAAGGATATCACTGGAGGTCTTCCAAGAGTGGCTGAATTGTTTGAGGCTAGAAAAGCTAAAGATAGTGCAATCATTGCTGAAAATGATGGACAAGTTATATTTGGAAAGGAAGTTAGAGGAAAACAAAGAATATCAATTGTGCCTGAAGATGGATCAGAACCATCTAATTATCTAATACCTAAAGGAAAACATATTAATTTTAACCAGGGTGAAAAAATTAAAAAAGGAGAATATTTATTAGATGGACAGCCATTACCACACGATATTCTTAGAATTATGGGTATAAAAGATTTAACTGAATATTTTGTTAATCAGGTTCAAGAGGTTTACAGATTACAAGGTGTAATTATTAACGATAAACATATAGAAACTATTTTAAGACAAATGTTAAAAAAAGTTGAAGTAAAAACTACTGGTGATTCCTCTTATTTGCCTGGTGAAATAATTGATAGAATTAAATTTGATAATGTTAATGAAAAATTAAAATCAGAGGGTAAAAAACCTGCTACTGGAGAAAGAGTTTTAATGGGAATTACCAAAGCTTCTCTGCAAACCGAGTCTTTTATTTCTGCTGCATCATTCCAGGAAACTACAAGAGTTCTTACAGATGCTGCTATCAAAGGTAAGGTTGATCCACTTAATGGCTTAAAAGAGAATGTAATAGTTGGACGATTAGTACCTGCTGGAACTGGTAATATTAAAAATAAATGGAACAAAAAAGCTCTACAAGATGACAATAAATTTCTTTCTGAGCAGGAACAGATTGAACAGCCAGAAACCCCTGTAAATCAATAAAAATAACACGTTTGTTAACTAGTTTTAGTTTGACAAAATTAAATTAATAAGTATTTTGGCGATATTTTTTGGTTGGAATGTAGTGTTAACTTTAGACACTAAACGCTGCCACAAATAACCTGTCAGTTATTTCACTCAAAAATAAACATTTATAAAATTTACGAATATGCCAACTATTAACCAGTTGTTAAGAAAAAAAAGAACTAAACCGATTGCTAGGAACAAAGTCCCGGCATTACAAAAACAGCCACTAAAACGAGGTGTTTGTGTAAAAGTTTATACGACAACTCCAAAAAAACCTAATTCAGCTTTAAGAAAAGTTGCTAGAGTAAGATTATCAAATGGTTTTGAAGTAACTGCTTATATACCTGGAGAAGGTCATAATCTTCAAGAACACTCTGTCGTATTAATTAGAGGTGGTAGGGTAAAAGATTTACCAGGTGTACGTTATCATATTTTAAGAGGTAATTTAGACACTCAAGGAGTGGCAAATAGAAAGAAAAGAAGATCTTTGTACGGAACAAAAAAAGGTAAATAGATATGTCTAGAAAAAATTTTTAATGAACTTTATGATGCGTATGAAAAAAAGGTGCAGCTGTAAAGAAAAAAGAGGATGTACATAAAATGGCAGAGTCTAATAAGGCTTTTGCACACTTTAGATGGTAAAATATTATGGCTAGATCTCATACTTTAGACAAATATAGAAACATCGGGATTATGGCCCACATTGATGCCGGTAAAACAACCACAACCGAAAGAATTTTATATTACACAGGTAAAAGTCATAAAATTGGCGAAGTTCATGATGGTGCAGCTACCATGGATTGGATGGAACAAGAACAAGAAAGAGGCATTACAATTACATCAGCAGCAACAACCTGCTTCTGGCAAGATCATAGAATTAATATCATCGATACACCAGGTCACGTAGATTTTACCATTGAAGTTGAAAGATCACTTAAGGTACTCGATGGAGCGGTTGCAGTGTTTGATGGTGTAGCAGGTGTGGAACCTCAATCAGAAACAGTATGGCGACAGGCTGATAAATATAAAGTACCAAGAATTTGTTTTGTAAATAAGCTAGATAGAACTGGTGCAGACTTTTTTAGGTGTGTAGATATGATTAAAGATAGATTGGGAGCAAAACCACTGGTAATACAAGTACCAATCGGTATTGAAGCCTCTCTAACAGGTGTTGTTGACCTTGTTAAAATGAAAGCACAAGTTTGGAAAAATGAGGCTTTAGGTGCTGAATGGGAATATAAAGAAATCCCAGAAGATCTTAAAGAAATCTCTCAAAAATATCGAACAGAATTAGTCGAAATGGCCGTCGAGCAAGATGAAAAAATGATGGAGTCTTATCTAAATGGTGAGGAAATAAAAGAAGAAGATTTAATTAAATGTATTAGAAAAGGAACATTAAATTTTGATTTTGTTCCTGTATTAACTGGTTCAGCTTTTAAAAATAAGGGTGTTCAGCCACTTCTTGATGCGGTGATTAACTATCTTCCAAGCCCTATCGATATTGGTTCAATTAAAGGGACTAAATTGGGATCAGAGGATGAAATTGAAATGAAATTTGATGATAGTGCACCATTTTCTGCGCTAGCATTTAAGGTAGCAAATGATCCATTTGTTGGATCTTTAACATTTATTAGAATTTATTCAGGCACAATAAAAACAGGAACAGCTGTATACAATTCATCAAAAGAAAAAGAAGAAAGAGTCGGTAGGATGTTATTGATGCACGCTAACTCTCGAGAGGACATCAAAGAAGCTAACGCAGGTGATATTGTATCACTAGCTGGTTTGAAAAATACCATTACTGGTCACACGTTATGTAATAAAGATAATCCAGTCCTTCTCGAACCTATGGAATTTCCTGACCCAGTAATTGAAATTGCTGTTGAACCAAAAACAAAAGCTGACCAAGAAAAAATGGGAGAGGCTTTGGGTAGATTAGCTAAAGAAGATCCCTCATTTAGAGTTTCATCTGATGAAGAGTCTGGACAAACAATTATTAAGGGAATGGGTGAATTACACTTAGACATCAACGTCGTGATGTAAACCATCTAAAA
>CABZTG010000015.1 GCA_902528645.1 uncultured Pelagibacteraceae bacterium
TTATATCACCAAGATAATTTTCTTTTAATTTTTTTTGTTTTTTATTAAATGGAAAAGAAAGTACATCGGTATGTTTATCCTTATTTCTAAATTTTTTATTTAAAGTTTTAATTGTTTTATTATTTGATAGTAGCAGCGTTAAATAGATTTTTTTGTTGATAAATCTATATTTTTTTGGGAACTTGTTACATATTTTATTAAAAAATAATTCTTTTTTTTTTATCTTTTTTGACCAAGAATTTTCTTCTGAAAGCACATTAACTTTTATCATTATTGTTGTACGCTTTCACAATTTTTGAAACTAAAGGATGCCTCACAACATCTGAATGATCAAAGTCTATAACTGCAATCTCATTTAAATGTGATAATATCTTTTTTGATCTTTCTAAACCTGACATTTTTTTGTTAGGTAAATCTATTTGTGTAGGATCCCCATTTACAACTATTTTTGAATTTTCACCTATTCTAGTAAGAAACATTTTTATTTGTGTGTCAGTGGCATTTTGAGCTTCATCTAAAATTGCAAAAGAATTTTTTAAAGTTCTTCCTCTCATAAAAGCTAAAGGAGCAATTTCAATATCGCCAATTTCTATCATTCTCTGAATTTTTTCAAAATGAAACAAATCATACAAAGAGTCATACAAAGGACGTAGATATGGATCAACTTTCTCTTTCATATCTCCTGGCAGGAATCCTAGTCTCTCACCTGCCTCAACCGCAGGTCTAGAAAGAATAATCCTCTCTATTTTTTTTTCTAACAACATTGTTAAACCTACAGCAACAGCAAGAAAGGTTTTTCCTGTACCAGCAGGTCCAGCTGATATTATTATTTCATTTTGTCTCAACGCTCTTACATACTCTTTTTGTTTTTCTGATCTCGGAATTATAGATTTTTTTGGAGTTTTGATTATATCAGTAACGTTGGTATTTTTTACTTTTTCATTTATCATAAATTGATCAACTGAGGATAAAATATCTTTTTGTTCTATACTACCATTATTTTTAAATTGATTTGCAAGAAATTGAATTGCATTCTTCAAAATTTCATTTTTTTCTGAAGTTGATTTGATTAAGATTGAATTTCCCCTGGAATAAATACTTGAATTGGTTATTTTTTCTAACTCTTTCAAGTTTTGGTTAAATTCACCAACTACTCCCATCAGGAGATCATTTTCGTGAAAAATTACACTAATTGAATTATTTTCTGAATAAACAAATTTTAGAGATGAATTAATATCTTTTTTAATAGTATTACTCAAATTTAAGCCACTCTTTGTTCTGAATTATCTAAGCTTTTACCAAACAATGTATTTTGATTACTACTATTTATTTTTACTTTTATAACATTTCCCATATCTAAATCATTACCATCAAAAATAACTGAAGTCATATATTCTGATCGACCAAAAAACTTTGTGCCACCATTTATTTTATTTTCAACTAAAACATCTATTTCTTTTCCCTCAAGCGATTTATTCATATTAATTTGATTGGTAAATAATTGTTTTTGAACTTTTTCTAATCTTGTAAGTGAAATTTTTTTATCAATTAACTCAAAATTTGCTGCAGTTGTTCCTGGTCTTGGACTAAATATGAAAGAAAAAGAATTTATAAATTTAATTTTTTTAATTAAATCACATGTTTGATTAAAGTCCTTCTCATCCTCACCCGGATAGGCAATTATAAAATCACTCGAAAACTTTATTTTTGGGTTAATTTTTTGAAGTTTTTCGTAAGTATTAACATAATCACTTATTTGATGTTTTCTATTCATTGACTTTAGGATCTTATCAGATCCACTTTGAACGGGCAGGTGAACTAAAGGCATTAACTTCTTTGAAACACCATATATATTGATAAGATCTTCTGTCATATCCCTTGGGTGAGAAGTTGTATATCTAATTCTTTTAATTCCATGCAACTTTTCTATTTCTAAAATTAAATCTGACAGTCTGTAATTTTCATAATTATAAGCATTAACATTTTGACCTAGTAATGTTATTTCACGGACTCCATTTTCTGACAAATTCTCTGCTTCCTCTAATATTTTTTTGAATGGTCTTGAATATTCTGGACCTCTTGTAAATGGTACTACACAGAAATGGCAAAATTTATCACAGCCCTCTTGAATAGTTAAAAATGATGAAATTTTTTTTGATGAATTCTTAATATTATCTAAATAATCAAATTTTGTGATAGCATCAAATTCGGTTTCATCTATTTTTTTTTGTTTGGATAAAAATTCTTCAATTTTGTCATTAATTTTATGATAGGCTTGGGGTCCAATCACGATATCAATATATGGTTCTCTTTTGATCATTTCCTCATTTTCAGCCTGAGCAACACATCCGGCAACTATAACGATTGGTTTTTTTCGTGATCTAAAATTTTTTTTAACCCGTCCAATCTCATGATAAACTTTTTCTTTAGCTTTATCCCGAATATGGCAGGTGTTAAGTAGATAACAATTAGACTCATCTAGATTTTCAGTTTTTACAAAACCTATTTCTCTCACAGTATCAAATATTCTGTTAGTGTCATATTCGTTCATTTGACAACCAAAAGTTTTGATAAATATCTTTTTATTCATCTTTTGAGTTTACTTTGACACCATATAACTCAAGTTTATGGTCTACTAACTTATAACCATATTTTTTTGCAACTTTTTTTTGCAACTCTTCAATTTCTTCATCCACAAATTCAATTATTTCACCAGATTTTATATCAATCAAATGATCGTGATGACTCTCTATCATTGCTTCATATCTAGCCTTACCACCTTTGAAGTCATGTTTAGTTAAAATTCCTGCTTCTTCAAAAAGCTTAACTGTCCTATAAACTGTAGCTATGCTTATTTTTGGATCAAGTTTTGAGACACGACTATATAATTCATCAACATCTGGATGATCAGATTCGCCATAAGCCGCTTTTGACTCTGAAATAACCTTCGCGATTATTCGCCTCTGTTCAGTTAACTTTACCCCTTTAGATAAACATTGCTGTTCAATTGTATCTGACATAATTGATTTTAACTCAAATAAATAGGATTAATCAAATTTTTTTCAACTTTCAATTTATCGCAAAGATTTGGGATATTTTCATATTTAACCTCATTTTTTTCATTAAAATCCTCAAAACTAAAACAATAATAATCAATTTTATGGGTTAAATGAAAAGCTTTTACAACTGATAAAGAATTTCTTATCCCCGCAAAACTTCCAGGCCCTCGATTAACATAAATTTTAGAGACTTTATCTAAATTTAATTTTTTTTTATTTAAAAAATCATTAATTAAAATTGATAATTTTTCATAATTTATTTTGGAATTTTCATGTGTAATGCTGTAATTAATATCATTATTAATGATCATTAAAAAAATTTTATCTTTAGCAGCATCTATAATTAGCTTATTCATCTTACAATTAATATTTCTAGTTAATTCTATTTCACAAGAGAATAATATCAAATCTTATTCTAGGGATAGTGGTGTTTTATCATTGATGTATCATCGCTTTAATGAAAATAAATATCCATCAACAAATATAAGAATGGATATGTTTGACGAACAAATGAAAATTATTAAAAATCAAGGGTATGAATTCTATTACCCTGACAATTTTTTAAACGAATTTAATAAAGTAAAAAAGAATAAGAAAATTTTAATCACAATAGATGATGGATTTAAATCATTTTATAATGAAGCTTGGCCATATCTCAAAAAAAATAAGATTCCATTCATCTTGTTTGTATCTACTGAACCTGTAGGTAAAAAAGGGTATATGACTTGGGATGAAATAAAAGAAATCGACGACTCAAATTTAGGTTTTATCGGTCACCATTCACATACACATGAATATTTAATTGATATGACAGAGAAAGAATTTATCAATGATATAGAAACAGCAACTAAAATTTTTAAAAATAAATTGGGGTACGTCCCACCAATATTTTCATATCCTTTTGGTGAATATTCTCTTTTTATGAAAAATTATATATCAAAAAATTTTAAAGTTGCTTTTGGCCAACACTCAGGAATAATTGACAATAATAAAGATCAATATGAGTTACCAAGATTTCCTATAAATGAAAAGTATGGAGATTTAAAACGATTTAACTCATTAATAAATTATAGTCCACTAGAATACAAATCTCTTAAACCACTAGAAAAAAAATTAGAAAATAAAAATAATCCACCTAAATTAATAGTGGAATTTTTTGAAAATCAAAAAAATATTAAAAATATTAATTGTTACTCAAATGATGGTGGTTCATGGAACCAACCAAATTTAGTGTTTGAAAAAAATATTCTTTCTATCAGTTTTGAGTCTAAATTTTTACCAAGACGTGGTAGAATAAATTGTTCCTTAAATGATAATGGCAAGTGGCGTTGGTTTGGAACTCAATTTGTTGTAGTGGAAAATTAAATTAAACTTTCAAGCTCTTTGCTAGAGGGCAGTAACTTGGCATCATCAAAATCTTTCAAATTATTTTGTTTGATGATTTTTTGTAAAACCTCTACATATTGATTTCCAGTTTCTGCGTAATTTTTTAAGAATTGTGAAAGAATTAAACTATCTAAAGGTTTATTATTATCTCTCAGATGAGCTCTTGCTAATCTAAAGTTTTTATATGATTGGTGAGTATTTAAATTTCTTTGATATGCTCTAACTGAAGCTTGTAATACATTAAATTTCATTACTTTATGACCTTTGTTCTCATCGGCCTCTTTTGGTTTTAAACCCTCACCGGACCAAGTCCATTGCCCAAAAAGTGCATTTCCTTCTTGTGCAAATCTTGATGTTCCCCATCCTGTTTCTTTTGCAGCCTGAGCAAGTGCTAAAGAAACAGGTATTTCATCCATCCTAATTTTAAGTGTTGATAAATCTTTTGATGTTACACCGTATTGTTTGTATTTCTTCTCAAGCCATTTTTTTTCTAATTTAGTGTTACTATTTTTATTAATAATTTTAAATAAAGTTTTCCTATCTATTCTAATATTATTATTTTCTTTTAAAACTAAAGGTAAAACAATTTGTATAAAAAACTCTTTTCTTTTTTTGGAATTTTCGATCATTTTGATTTCACCAGGAAGTAAAGTTAATGCAACAGGCTTAACTAATTTTGTTTCCCTTACATCATCTAATTTATAATCAGTATCTTGAAACAATTGTTTGATTGTAGATGCATTTAATCTAACCGTATCAGTCTCAAGATCATTAAGACTGAAAATATCTATCAAAAGATCATTTTCATTTAAATCTCCATCATCAGACTCAACACCATCTTTTTTATTGAGTGTATAAGCTAGTATAGCTTTAGAATTATTTTGAAATTCTTTATTTTTTGAAAATTGTTTACTAGCAAAATTAAATATTGATGGAATATGGTAGAATGTAAATACTACAAAAATACTTGCTAAAAATATTCTTGGGATCGCACCAATTCTTCTGTCATCAAAAAACTTAAATATTTTCAAATTTTTTCTTCTCATCTTAATAAAATAAAATTTTGACTTAAAAAACATCAATTGATTTAAAAATTTTAGATTTTTAAATTTAAAATTTAACATTTAAAGAGCCTCAACCTTTTTAACTTCTGGAAGATAATGACAAAGTAGATTTTGTACACCTTGTTTCAATGTCATAGTTGAACTTGGGCAACCGGAACAACTTCCCTGAAGTTGTACTTTGACTGTACCATCTTTAAACTCTTTAAATTTTATATCACCACCATCTTTTGCAACTGCAGGTCTTATTTTTTCATCTAATATTTTGATTATTTTTTTTTCTATGTCTTTTAAATTTTCGTTATTTTCAATTAAAGTATTGTCAACTACACATTCTTTTCCACTTGAATAAAAATCATTAATTAAAGAAATCACTATATGTTTGATTTCATCCCATGATATATCATCATATTTATTTATTGAGATAAAATCCTTACCTAGAAAAATACCTTCAACTCCGTTAATGGATAACAAATTTCTAACTAACTCATTATTAGTTTGATCTTTTTGTGTAATTTCAAACGACCCTCTATTTGAAACATTCTTACCAGGTAAGAATTTCAGAGAATTTGGGTTTGGAGTTATTTGAGTCTGCACAAACATGATTTATATATAATCAATAATTTTAAAAATGAAACTTGTTAATAGATAAATCTTAAAAACCAACAAGTTCGTGGATTTTTTTTACCTTTTTTGAGGCTATTTTGTCTGCTTTTTTAGATCCTTCTAACAATATTTTATCTAAATATTTTTTATCACCTAATAACTTTTTTATTTCAGATGATATTGGACTAATTTTGTCAACCATAACTTGAGATAAATTTTCTTTAAATTCTGAAAAATTTTTTCCAGAAAATTTATTTATTGTATCCTCTAAACTTACATCCATTAAACTAGAATAAATACCCATCAAATTCTTTGCTTCGTGTCTTTTTTCTAAATCTGCAATAGTAGATGGTAATGGCAAAATATCAGTTTTTGCTTTTTTAATTTTATTTATTATTTGGTCTTTATCATCTGTTAAATTTATCCTACTCAGATCTGATAATTCAGATTTGCTCATTTTTTTTGTACCATCTCTCAAGCTCATAATTCTTGAAAACGCTTTTTGAATCAGTGGCTCGGGTATTTTAAAAAAATTATCAGTATTAAAATCATTATTAAACTTTTGAGCTATATCTCGGCAAAGTTCCAAATGTTGCTTTTGATCATCTCCAACAGGTACATGGGTTGTGTCATATAACAAAATATCTGCAGCCATTAAAACAGGATAAGAATAAAGACCAATACTTGCTTTTTCTTTGTCTTTTCCAGCTTTCTCTTTAAATTGAGTCATTCTGTTAAGCCATCCCATTCTGGCAACACAACTTAATATCCAGGCCGTTTCTGAATGAGCACTGACTCTTGATTGATTAAAGATAATACTTTTTTCAGGATCAATACCACTAGCAATAAAAGTTGCTACTGTTTCATAAATATTATCCTTTAATTTTTTTGAATCTTGAGCAACTGTTATAGCATGAAGATCAACAACACAGAACACACACTCATTTTGATCTTCATTGTTAAGTTTTACAAAATTTTTGATTGCCCCCAAATAATTTCCAAGATGAAGATTTCCAGTAGGTTGAACACCTGAAAAAATTTTTTTTCCCATAGTTAATACTTTAGTTTAATATCGCCATATTTAAAAGCTTTGATAAATAATGAAAAACTCAAATAGAATATAAGACTTAAAAAAGCTGAAAGTATCAAATAAAAAGATTTAAAATTATATTCATAAATCAATCTATTTTCAAAAAATAAAATTAAATAATAAAAAAATATTCCCATTAATATAGATGCCAGAAGTATTTTTATTAATTTGACGAAAAATAATTCATTAAAATGAAATAAATCTTTGTTTTTTAAGTAAACAAATAATATTATTGCATTAAACCACGATGAAATTGTCGTAGCTATAGGAATGATTATAAAACCAATTTCTCTAAAAAAATAAACACTAATTAATGTATTTAAAATTACTGAAATTAATGAAATATAAAATGGTGTTTTTGTATCTTGATTTGCAAAAAAGAACGTTGAAAATACTTTAATTAAAGCAAAAGCAGGTAATCCTAATCCAAAATAGTATAGTGCATTTGCCGAGTTAGATACTGACACTTCATCAAAAGAACCATAACCAAATAATGCTGAAATAATTTGCTCTGATCCTACAATTAAAGCAACTGAGGCTGGTAAACTTAAAAACATACTAAGTTCAAGTGCTTTGTTTTGAAGTAAAAGAATTTTATTTTTTTTTTTTAAAAAAACATGTTTAGAAAGTTGTGGCAAAACAACTACACCTATCGCAATTCCTGCGATTGCAAGGTTTATTTGATAAATCCTATCAGCATAGTATAGATAAGATACGGCACTGGCCTGAAAAGATGCAATTATAGTACCAACAAGAATATTAATTTGTGTAACACCAGATGAGAAAATACTAGGTAAAAGTTTTTTGAAAAAAAATTTTACCTTATTATTAATTTTGAAATTAAAGTTAAGATTTATTGAATAAAATTTTTTTGCAAATTGATATAAAAAAACAAGTTGTAATAATCCCGCAATAGAAACTCCATATGATAAATAATAAACGAGTTCGTCATTAAGAAATTTGCCAAAAAATAAAATTCCAATCAAGACTATATTAAGGATTATTGGAGCCGCAGAGGCCGCAGCAAACTTATTGTGAGAATTTAGAATTGCAGCAAAAAAAGAAGATAAACTCACAAACATTAAAAATGGCATAGTTATCCTTGTAAGATTGACAGCTAGCTGAATTTTTTCTGAATTATCAACAAAACCTGGCGCTATTAGCCTGACAAAAACTGGCATGAATATTTCTATAATTAAAACTAAGAACAATATTCCTAAAAATAATAAATTGAAAATTTCGTTAGCAAATTTTTGTGATCCAGTTTTTTTTTTTACTAATTCTGAAGTGTAACTTGGTATAAAAGCTGCATTAAAGGTTCCTTCTGCAAATAATCTTCTAAAAGTATTAGGTATTCTGAATGCTACAAAAAATACATCTGCTAAAAAACTTGTTCCAAGAAAGATCGCTATCAAAACATCTCTTAAATAACCAAGTAATCTACTGATAATAGTATAAAAACCAAAAGTCCCTGTTGACTTAACTAAATTCATAAATCATATTAGTCTTAATTTTACCCCATTTGTACACCTAATTAGCATAAATGAAAAAAACAAAAATTGATCATTACACAGATAAAGAGGCTTTAGATTTTCACAAAGATAAAAAGCCAGGCAAGATTGAAATATCTTCCTCAAAAAATATGACCACAAAAAGAGATCTGGCTTTAGCATATTCTCCTGGAGTAGCAGCTCCTGTAAGAGCAATCAGTGATAATCCTGAGGCTGCGTTTGATTATACAAGTAAAGGAAACCTTGTTGCAGTAATTAGCAATGGCTCAGCAATTTTAGGAATGGGAAATTTAGGTGCCTTAGCATCTAAACCAGTGATGGAAGGTAAAGCTGTTTTATTTAAAAGATTTGCTGATATAGACTCTATTGATTTAGAGATAGACTCTCAGGATCCAAATGAAATCATAAATAGTATAAAAAATTTTGCTCCAAGTTTTGGAGGTATTAATCTTGAAGATATTGCTGCACCTGATTGTTTCATTATTGAGGAAAAGCTTAAAGAGATACTTGATATACCTGTATTTCATGACGATCAACATGGAACTGCAATTATTACAACTGCAGCACTAATTAATGCTTTAGACATAAGTAAAAAAAAAATTGATAAAGTAAAAGTAGTTATCAATGGTGCTGGGGCGTCAGCTATGGCTTGCGCTAACTTATTTAAAAAGACAGGTGTACCCCAAAAAAATATTACAATGGTAGACAGAACAGGGGTTATTTATAGAGGTCGAGATAATCTAAACCAATGGAAATCAAGTCATGCAAATGAAACAAAAGACAGAACTTTAGATGACGCTATTACTAATGCTGATGTTTTTTTAGGCCTATCTGTAAAAGGAGCGTTAACTAAAGATATGGTAAAAAAAATGGCAGAAAATCCAATTATATTTGCATGTGCAAATCCTGACCCAGAAATTACACCTGAAGAAATTGAGGAAGTTAGAGATGATGCTATTATAGCGACTGGAAGGTCTGATTATCCTAATCAAGTAAATAATTTAATAGGGTTTCCGTATATTTTTAGAGGTGCTTTAGACGTCCGATCGAAAACAATTAATGAAGAAATGAAAATTGCAGCTGCTCATGCAATTGCAAAACTAGCTAAAGAAGATGTACCTGATGAGGTAATTGCTGCGATGGGAGGTGAGAGACCGCACTACGGGAAAGACTATATAATCCCATCGACATTCGATCCAAGATTAATAAGTGTGATACCTGCAGCAGTTGCTAAAGCTGCAATTGACACTAGGGTTGCAAGAAAAGAAATTAGTAATTTTGATGTTTATAAAGATCAACTTAAACAACGATTAGATCCTACAGTCACAATCATGCAAGGAGTAAATAGTTATATCAAAAAGAAACAAAAGAGAGTTGTTTTTGCTGATGGTGAGGATGAAAATACCTTAAAAGCTGCAATAGCCTTTAAAAACTCTAAGCTGGGAGTACCTATATTGGTTGGAAAAGAGGAACTGATTAAAAATCAAATTAAAAAAATTGGTTATAATGAAAATTTTGATATTGAAATTGTTAACTCAAAAGACACTCCTAAAAGAGATAAGTATGTAAAATATTTATTTAAAAAACTTCAAAGAGAAAAAGGAATGTTAGAATGGGATTGTGATAGACTTATAAGAAACGATAGAGTTATTTGGGCATCATGTATGGTTGCATGTCAAGATGCTGATGCAATGATAACTGGAAATACAAGAAGATATTCATCTTCACTAGAAAAAATTATTAAAGTTGTTGATTCTAGACCTGGGGAAATCATGTTTGGTTTAAACTTGGTTGTAAATAGAGGTAAAACAATATTTATTTGCGACACATCAGTTATAGAATACCCAGATGCAAAACAATTAGCTGAAATGGCAAAATCAGCAGCTAGGGTAGCAAAATTATTTGGTTTTGATCCGAAAGTTGCCTTTTTATCTCATTCTACTTTTGGAGAGCCAGCTACAGATAGGACAAAAAGACTAAGTGATGCCGTTGAAATTTTAAAAAATGATAAAGTTGATTTTAAATTTGATGGTGAGATGCAGCCAGATGTTGCTTTAGAGGAAATGTATAAAGAGCTTTATCCATTTTCAGAAATAGTAGGTAACTCAAATGTTTTAATTATGCCCAGTCAACATAGTGCCGCTATTTCATACAAGATGATAAAGTCAATGAGTAGAGCGAAGGTAATTGGACCTTTATTAATTGGTTTAGGTTTACCTATTGAAATAGCACCTTTAAGATCATCAACATCCGATATTTTAAATTTAGCATCGATAGCAGCTTACTCAGCTGATGTAATTGATTATAAAAAAAATTAATTAGTTTTTATTCTTAAATTTTCAACTAACAAAATACTAGCGATCACATCCTCAACATCTAAAATCTCTTTAGCTTCTGTTATTACTAGATCCTTTTCATCTTTAGTTTCTGAAATCCCATAAATATAAATTTTCTTTTTATAAGTATCTATTTGATAATTTGTTGCCTTAATTTCTTTATTTAGAATTAATGCTGTTCTTAATTGTGAAGTTATCAATAAATCTTTGGCAGATTGTTTAAAATTGAATGTTTCTTTTATTTTAATATCATTTCTCACAGATCTTACGCCATTTGTTTCCCATGCAATTTTCGTCAATTTTAATTTTTCCTCTGGTTCGTCAACTTTTCCAGTTAAAAATATTCTACCATCTAAAACTTTTGATTTTACAGATATAAGATAGTTTTTATTCATAATTAAAATTCTCGCTGTTAAACTTTTTTGCATTAAAGAATCATCTATTTGAGTACCTAAAGATCTTGGATCGATAGCCACACTTACACCTGTTCCAAAAATTCCAGAGGATGATACGCCTGCACATCCGCTAAAAATAAAACTAACAAAAAGAACAATAAGTATTTTATTTTTCATTTTTAATTTTCAAACAATAATCATAGATAATTTTTTTTGAAATATCATTTTTATGAGTTATCAAATCTGTTATTTCTTTTATGCTTAATTTATTTATCATCACTTTAATCAACCTTTTATCTGATTCATCTAAGGTTTGTGAAGCTTTATTGTCATGAATTTTTTCTGAAATAACAATAGTCAATTCACCTTTTAAATTACTGTGTAATGGTTCTAAATCCTCAACTTTTGATCTTCTATATTCTTCATAAAACTTCGTCATTTCTCTACATATCAATATTTTTCTATCTATAAAATTTTCTTTAATTAAATGAATAATCTTATTAATTTTCTTTGAAGAAATAAAAAAGACGATTGAACTATTTATTTTTGATAACATTTCCAAATCTCTTTTTAAAATTTTATCCTTTTCAGGAAAAAATCCATAAAAGAAAAACTTTTCTGAAAACCCTGATATTGATACTGCTGATATGACTGCTGAAGCACCGGGTATTGGAATAATATTTATATTATTCTTAATACACTCATTAACTAATACAGAACCTGGATCGGAAATGCCTGGAGTTCCAGCATCTGAAATTAGAGAAATAATTGATCCTTGGTTAATTAACTTTATGATTTTGGCAACATTTCTTTTCTCATTAAACTTATGATTTGCAATTAAATTTGATTTGACTTGATATTTTTCTAATAATTTTTTAGAAATTCTAGTGTCTTCACATAAAATATAATCTGAACTTTTCAGAGTTTCTATAGCTCTAAAACTAATATCATTTAAATTCCCAATTGGAGTTGAGACTAAATATAGACTTTTTTTGAACACTCTATTAGCAGATTTCAAATTTTCAATCATATTTGCTATTAAAATATTATAGTATCATTAAAATGAAAAAATTTTTTAGAATTATTTTAACATTAATAATTATTTACATAACCAATCATTCATTTGCATTTTCACAAAATGAAAAAATAAAAATTGGGCTTCTTGTACCATTATCTGGTGAATATAAAGAATTAGGACAATCAATAATTAAATCAACCAGAATGGCCTTAAATGATATTGGAACAGATAAAATTGAAATTTATCCTATGAACACTAGTATAGATCCAAATCAAACTTTACAATCAGCTATTGAGTTAAAAAATAAAGGGATAAAGATTTTTATTGGTCCAGTTTTTTTTAAAAGTTTAATATATTTGGATGAAATTCAAGATGTAGTTTTTTTATCATTAACAAATAAAACCAATGATCTACCAAAGAACGTTATAAGCAGTGGAGTGAATTCTTTATCCCAATTAAATGCAATTAAAAATTTTTTGGAATTAAATGAAGTAAAAAAAACGATTTTTTTAACACCAGACCTTGATTATAAAAATGAAATTAAAAAAGCTATCAAACAATCGAAAATAAAAATTTCTAAACAATACACTTATGACACTGAACCAACTAAACTGACAAAACAAATTGAAAAAATAACAAATTATGAGGTGAGAAAACAAAATCTAGCTGATGAAATTTTAAGAGTTGAAAACTCAGATTTAGTGGATAAGGAAGAACAAATTAAGAAATTAGAAAAAAAATATACAATTGGAAATGTAAATTTTGATTCTGTTATTATCTCTGATTTTGACGAAAATCTCAAAAGTGTAATTACTTCTCTCATATACACTGATGTATCACCAAGAAATAAATTATTTATAACTCTCAATCAATGGTTTGATGAAAGTTTTTTTTTAGAGGAGAGTATCCAGCCTTTATATTATCCATCGATCAATAAACAAAATTTAGAAACATTTAACGAAAAATTTTTTAACGAGTACAATTCAAAACCAAATCATCTAAACTTATTGAGTTACGATCTTTTAGGATTGATTTATTATTTATCACTAAAATCAGATTTTTCAGACATAGAAAATATCTTTAAAAAAGAAAATTCATTCAAAGGTAAAATTGGAGTTTTTGATGTAAAAAATAACAAAATTAATCATAGATTAAACTTTTACAAAATTGATGGGGGAGAAATTAAAGAAATTTTTTAAGCTTTTTAAAAGCATCAGATCTATGGTCTAATTTATATTTTTGAGATGGTTTCATCTCACCAAATGTTTTTATTTTATTTTTGGGAATAAATATTGGATCATATCCAAACCCATTTTTACCCTTAGGTTTTTTGGAAATATACCCTTCAACTTTTCCAACAACACAAGCTATTTTTTTATTTAAATCACTTATAGATAAAGCACAAATAAATCTGGCATTAATTTTTTTATTTCTCCAATTTTTATCTTTTTTATCTAATGCCCTATAAACTTTTTGAATTGCTTTATTAAAATTTAATTTTTTTCCAGCCCATCTTGCTGAAAAAATTCCTGGTTTTTTATTTAAAATGTCAATTTCTAAACCAGAGTCATCAGCTAGGCAGATCAGATTAGTTTTTTTTGAAAAATATTGTGATTTAATTAGAGAATTTTCTTTAAAAGTCTTTCCTGTTTCTCTTGGGCTCTTTAAATTAAATTTTGAGGTAGGAAATGTTTTGATATTAGCTGGTAATAAATCTCTAATTTCCTTTAATTTTCCTTTGTTATTTGTACCTATAAGGAGTTGTTTAATTTTTTTTTTTAGCATCTGGAAATTTAATTTTTTCTTACCATATATGTCCATATGGAAAAAGATCAAAACCAAGATAATACAGACAAAGCATCAGAGAAAGATCAAAAAAGTTTAAATCAAGATCAAAAAACTGAAAATTTAGAAACAAATAATAAAGAACAAGACCAAGAACAGGATCAAGAAAAAGAAAAAACCCCAGAGGAGAAAATTTTAGAGTTAGAAGATAAGCTTGCAAGATCATTTGCTGAAATGGAAAACCAAAGAAGAAGGTTTGAAAAAGAAAAAGAAGATGCTTTTGAATATGGAGGGTTTTCCTTTGCAAGAGAAGCTTTAAATCTAATAGATAATCTTGAAAGATCAAAACAAATCTTATTAAATGATGAAACTTTAAAGGATACTGAGGCATTAAAAAAAACACTCGAACATTTTGATATTATCAATAAAGATTTAATTTCAATTTTTTCAAAAAATAAAATTAAGCCTATTGAATGTCTCAACAAAAAATTAGATCCAAATTTTCATCAAGCAATGATTGAAATTGAAGATGATCAAAAAGAACCCGGAACAATTGTTCAAGAAATACAAAAAGGTTTCACAATTAAAGATAGATTGTTGAGACCAGCTCTAGTGGGCGTAGCAAAAAAAAGTGAAAAAAAAGAGGAAAAAAATGAGGAAAATAAAGAAAATTCAGGAGATAAATAATATTTAAATGAACTTGTAGAATTCAATTTCAACCCTATATGAGGAGAACAAATAACTGATATGAGCAAAATAATTGGAATAGATTTAGGAACAACAAACTCTTGTGTGGCTATTATGGAAGGTAGCCAAGCAAAAGTCTTGGAAAATGCAGAGGGTGCAAGAACTACACCTTCAGTAGTTGCTTTTACTGAAGAAAAAGAAAAATTAATAGGTCAACCTGCTAAAAGACAAGCAGTAACAAATCCAGAGAATACAATTTTTGCAGTCAAAAGATTAATTGGTAGAAATTTTGAAGACCCAACTGTTAAAAAAGATATCGAGGCTGCACCTTTTAAGATTGTAAATTCTGAAAAAGGTGACGCATGGATTGAAGCGAAAGGTGAGAAATATTCGCCTTCACAAATTTCTGCTTTTATTCTCCAAAAAATGAAAGAGACTGCTGAAAAATATTTAGGTCAAGCTGTTACAAAAGCAGTAATAACTGTCCCTGCATATTTTAATGATGCACAAAGACAAGCTACGAAAGATGCTGGAAAAATAGCTGGGTTAGAAGTTTTAAGAATTATCAATGAACCAACTGCAGCTTCACTAGCCTATGGTTTGGATAAGAAGCAAAATAAAAAAATTGCAGTTTACGATTTAGGTGGTGGAACCTTTGATGTCTCTATTCTTGAATTAGGTGATGGAGTTTTTGAAGTAAAATCTACAAATGGTGACACCTTTTTAGGCGGAGAAGATTTTGACAACGCTGTTGTGGAATATTTAATTTCTGAGTTCAAGAAAGATAGCGGTATTGATTTAAAAACTGATAAGTTAGCATTACAAAGATTAAAAGAGGCAGCTGAAAAAGCAAAAATTGAACTTTCAGCAGCTGAGCAAACAGATATTAATTTACCATTTATAACTGCTGACAAAACTGGTCCTAAACACATTAATTTAAAAATGACTAGAGCCAAGTTAGAAGCTTTGGTTGAGGACTTAATCGCTAAAACTATCCCACCATGTAAAACTGCTTTAAAAGATGCTGGAATTTCAGCTAGCGATGTTGATGAAGTGGTAATGGTCGGTGGTATGACTAGAATGCCAAAAGTCATTTCTGAGGTAAAAAATTTCTTTGGTAAAGAACCAAACAAAAGTGTTAATCCAGATGAAGTGGTTGCAATGGGTGCTGCAATACAAGCTGGTGTTTTACAAGGTGACGTAAAAGATGTTCTTTTATTAGATGTAACACCATTATCTCTAGGAATTGAAACTCTAGGTGGTGTATCTACAAAACTTATAGAAAAAAATACAACAATTCCTACAAAAAAAAGTCAGGTATTTTCTACTGCTGAAGATAACCAGCCAGCCGTCTCAATACGTGTTCTTCAGGGTGAAAGAGAAATGGCAACAGATAATAAATTACTTGGTAATTTTGAACTAGTTGGTATTGCTCCAGCTCCAAGAGGAGTTCCTCAAATTGAAGTCACTTTTGATATAGACGCTAATGGAATTGTAAATGTGTCTGCAAAAGACAAAGGTACTGGCAAAGAACAAAAAATTCAAATTCAAGCCTCTGGTGGATTAAGTGATGAGGAAATTGAAAAAATGGTAAAAGATGCTGAAGCCAATAAAGAAGCAGACAAGAAAAAAAGAGAGTCAGTTGATGTTAGAAATCAGGCAGATACTCTAATTCATTCAACTGAAAAAAATCTAAAAGAACATGGATCTAAAGTTTCAGATGCTGAGAAAAAAGCAATTGAAGATGGGTCAAATGCATTGAAGGAGTCTCTGAAAGGTGAAGATATTGAGGACATTAAGAAGAAGACAGAGGCATTAGTACAAGCTTCTATGAAACTAGGAGAAGCTATTTACAAGTCACAACAAAGTACAAAACCAGATTCTGGTAAAGATGATGGAAAAGATGAAAAGGAAAAGAAAGACGATAATGTTGTTGATGCGGACTTTGAGGAAGTAAAAGACGAGAATAAAGAAAAAAGCGCTTAACTGACATCTATTTGTCCAGGTTATATACATGGCTAAAAGAGATTATTATGATGTCTTAGGAGTGAGTAGAAGCGCAAGCCCCGACGAACTAAAATCAGCCTATAGAAAATTAGCAGTTAAATATCACCCTGACAAAAATCCTGGGGATAAATCTGCAGAAGATAAATTTAAAGAAGCCAGTGAGGCTTATGGTGTGCTTTCTGATAAATCAAAAAAAGAAAACTACGATAACTTTGGACATGCTGCATTTGAAAATGGTGGCGGTGGTAGAGGTGGTTTTGGGGGTTTTGGAGGTTTTAGCGGAGCAGATTTCTCTGATATTTTTGAAGATTTTTTTGGAGACTTTGGTGGTGGAGGCAGAAGAAGTTCAAGAAGAAGCTCGAATAACAGAGGTTCAGATTTAAGGTACGATTTGTCAATCACACTAGAGGAGGCATACTCTGGTAAAAAACAAAACATTCAATTCTCTACTTCTGAAAAGTGTAACAACTGCAAAGGTAATGGTTCTAAACCAGGTTATAGCCCTGACAGATGTACCTATTGTGGAGGAAACGGAAGAGTTAGATCTAATCAAGGCTTTTTTACTGTTCAACAAACTTGTCCTCAATGTGCTGGTAGTGGTGAGGAAATAACTAATCCATGTAGTGATTGCAGTGGAACAGGAAGCAAAAGAACCAATAAAAAAATATCTGTAACAATTCCCAAAGGTGTTGATGATGGAACTAGAATTAGACTAGCAGGCAAAGGAGAAGCTGGAACAAGAGGTGGTGCTAGTGGAGATTTGTATTTATTTATAAATGTTAAATCACATGAATTGTTTAAAAGATCTGATGTAAATTTATTTTTTGAATTTCCTATTTCAATTGCTGATGCTGCTCTTGGTACAACAATAGAAATTCCAACCATTGATGGGAAAAAAGCCAAAATTAAGATACCAGATGGAACTCAAGATGGTAAACAATTCAGATTGAAAGGCAAGGGTATGCCATTTATGCGAAGAGGCGATTTTGGTGACTTATATGTACAAGTTAAAACTGAAGTTCCAGTATTTTTAAATAAAGAGCAAAAAGATTTACTAGAACGATTTAGAAAAATAGAAAACGAAAAATCTAATCCTAGTATAAAGAAGTTTTTTCAAAAAGCTAAAAGTTTCTGGAACGGTTAAAGAATGGGATTAGAGGAAATAATTCCAGCTATTTTTTTAATAGCAGTTCTAATACTAGTGTTTCCAAGTTTCTTAAATACTAATTTAAAATTAAAAATATTTTTTAAAAATTTATCTATTTGGTTAATCATAATAATTTCTATTTTTATAATATATTATTTCACAAATTAATTAATTAATTCAAAT
>CABZTG010000016.1 GCA_902528645.1 uncultured Pelagibacteraceae bacterium
AAAAATTTTTGATTTTGTTTATTTATTATCTCTTGGAGAATTCCACAAATTTTTTTTCCCTTAATTAATAAATCATTTGGTTTTTTATATACAATCCTCTTTTTGTAATATTTTGAAATTAGTTTTTTTACTAATATACAATTTAATTTTGTAATTTTAGTTATAGTTAAATTCATATTTTCTAAATTATAAAAAAAACTTACAAATAAATTTCCTTTAAATGAAATCCATTTTCTTCCATATTGCCCACGTCCATTACTTTGGCTCTCAGCAATTATCATTCCACACTTTAAATTAGAACTTTTAACCATTCTTATGGCTGTATCATTCGTGCTTCTTAATTTTTTAAATCTTAAAATTCTGAATTTCATTAAATTATGTTAATTCTGGAAACTACCTCTATTAATTGACTTGGAAATATGAAGTATATCAGAATTAACAATGTAGACGCTGTTAAAGAAAATTTTAACCAAAAACCATGGTCGGTGTCATATTTTTCTTTTTGCTCATCAAAATACATAATTTTAATCAACCTTAAGTAATAAAAAGCTGCAACGACTGTTGATAATAAACCTACGATTGCTAAAAAATACATTGATTGTTCAATAACCGCTTTAAAAACATAAAACTTAGCAAAAAAACCAGCTAGAGGAGGAATCCCAGCTAACGAGAATAAAATTATAAGTAATGATAACGCTAGTATTGGATGATTTTTAGACAAACCTGACAAATCATCTATTTTTTCATAATAGTTATTATCTCGTTTCAACATTAACAAACATGAAAATAATCCTAAGTTCATGAGTATATATATAGTTATATAAATTACAGAACTTTGAATACCATCATTAGTACCTGCTGCTACACCAGCTAGTGCGTAACCTACATGACCTATGGAGCTATAGGCAACAAGTCTTTTCAAATTTGTTTGTCCTATGGCTGCAATGGCACCAAATAGCATTGATGCAATCGATAAAAAAATTAAAATCATTTGCCACTGATCAATCAGATTTAAAAATGGTACGTATAAAAATCTTATAAATACTGTCAGTGCTGCTATTTTTGGAACCATTGTAAAAAATAATGTCACCGAAGTAGGTGAACCCTCATAAACATCTGGAGCCCACATATGAAAAGGAACAGCAGAAATCTTAAACGCTAGTCCCACTAAAATAAATACGATACCAAATGTCAAAGCATACTCATTTGAATTTAATTGATCAGCTATTACATTAAAATTGGTAGAGCCAGTAAATCCATATATCAAAGAGCAACCATATAGCAACAAACCAGAGGATAGAGCACTTAAAACAAAATATTTAAGTCCCGCTTCAGAAGATTTGATTTGATCTCTATTAAATGTAGCTAGAACATATAATGCCAACGACTGAAGCTCAAGACCCATATAAAATACTATTAAGTCATTAGAATTAATCATAACCATCATTCCTAATACAGAACTTAAAATTAATATTGGATACTCAATCTTAAAAATTTGAAAAGTTTTAAGATAATTTGAAGAAATGATTAAAACTAAGAAGGCAGCTAATAAAGTAATTATCTTCATCAAAGAAGATAGATAATCGATAATAATACTATTATTAAATAATTTTGTTTCATTAATACCAATTGTTTCGTTAAAAGTAATAACAGCGGTTACAATCAAAACAGCTAAGGAAAGACTCTGCACAAGTCTTGAGCTATTTTTCTTAAAAACACCTAATATTAATAAAAACATTATTGACAATGACAAAAATATTTCGGGTAATACTAATTGTAAATTTTCCATTATGTTTTACTTGCTAATTTAAAATTATATTGATCAATTAAATCTGAGATAGAAACCTCAATAGTGTTAATTAGAGGATCTGGATAAAATCCAAAAAATAAAGTAGGCACAGCTAAACAAGATAATATAAATAACTCAGATCTATTTAAATCAAACATCTGTTTTAAATCTGTATTTATTAATTTTCCAAAAACTACTCTTTTGTATAACCAAAGCATATATGCAGCGCCAATAATTACCCCTAAGCTGGCAATCACAGCTACTAAAAAATTATCCTTAAATGCGCCCATCAAAATTAAAAACTCTCCAACAAAACCACTTGTTCCAGGTAGGCCTAGAGCTGCTAAAGTAAATAACATAAATAAAATAGAATATTTTGGAATAATACTTACGATTCCACCATAAGTATTTATAAGTCTTGAATGCATTCTGTCATAAACAACACCTACACATAAAAAAAGTGCTGCAGAAACTAGTCCGTGACTGATCATTTGAATAATACTTCCCTCAATACCTTGTTGCTGAATTGTAAAAATTCCTAAAGTAACGTAACCCATATGGGCAACTGATGAATAAGCAATTAGCTTTTTCATATCTTCCTGCATTAAAGCTATGAAAGAAGTAAAAATAATCGCAATTACACTGAGTGTGTAAATCAATGGGGTGAAGATTTCTGATGCTGCCGGAAATAATCCAAGAGAAAATCTTATAAAACCATAACCTGCCATTTTTAACAATATAGCTGCTAATAAAACAGATCCTGCTGTTGGTGCTTCAACATGAGCATCGGGTAACCATGTATGAACTGGCCACATAGGAGTTTTAACTGCAAAAGAGCTAAAAAAAGCTAACCATAAAAGATTTTGATACTTTATATCAATTCCAGAATTATAAAGTTCAACTACATCTGTAGTTCCATTCAGCCAATAAATTGTAATTATAGCTACTAACATTAAAACTGAACCAAGCAAGGTATACAAAAAAAATTTAAATGCTGAATAAACTCTTCTGGCACCACCCCAGATACCAATAATTAAAAACATGGGAATTAAACCTGCCTCAAAAAATAAATAAAAAATAACAAGGTCTAAAGAGCAGAATACACCGATCATAAAAGACTCCATGATAAGTACAGCTATCAAAAATTCACTTAGTCTCTCTTTGATTGAATTATTTACCGATACAACACAAAGGGGTGTAATAAATGTTGTGAGTAAAATAAACAAAATTGAAATACCATCAACACCTACCTTGTAATTTATTAAATCTTTAATCCAAATTCTTTCCTCAACAAATTGAAACTCAGAAGTTGTTGGATCAAATAATATCCATAGATAAATTGATAAAAAAAAATTTACTGCTGAAGTAAATAAAGCAACATATTTTCCAGTAAAATTTTTTTTTTTATCACTTTTGGTAAAAAATAAAAATAAAGCTCCAATTGATGGTAATAAAATCAAAGAGGAAAGAATAGGAAAGTTCATTATTTTACAATTAAGAATGTTAATAAAGCAGAAAAACCAAGTAACATTACAAAAGCATATTGATAAATATACCCACTTTGAAATTTATTAGCTTTTACTGAAAATTTTTTGATCATCGACGAAATACCGTCTGGACCAAACCCATCGATAATTTTCAAATCAAAGAACTTCCATAAAAATAAACCTAATTTTTTTGACGGTTTAACAAATAAAACATCATAAAGTTCATCAAAATACCATTTATTTAACAAAAACTGATAAAGCGGTTTATTTATACTAGCTAATCGTTCAGGTAAATTTCTATTTTTAAGGAATAAATAATATGCTAGTGGAATAGATAATATTACCAAAGTTGGAGTAAGTAATAAAAACCATAGTGGTGGGTGATCAGTGCTTAATGGTTTTAGAAAAAATATTGAGTCACGCCAAAAATTATTTAGACCTTCATAACCGATAAATAATTCTTTAAATAAAAATCCTGCAAATATTGCACCAATTGATAATAAAACTAGAGGTATCAACATCACGATAGGAGACTCGTGCGTCTCATCTATCTTAATCTCTTTATTATTATACTCACCATGAAAAGTTTTAAAAATTAATCTCCAAGAATAAATTGATGTAAGAAATGCTGTAAAAATACCTATACCAGCAGCATAATAACCTGTTGTATTTCCTCTCAAATAAGCAAATTCAATTATTGCATCTTTAGAATAAAAACCTGACAAAAATGGAAACCCCGTTAAAGCTAGCGTTCCTATAATCATTAGTGAATAAGTGTATGGAAGTTTTTTCCACACTCCGCCCATATTATTTATATTTTGTTCGTCTTTAAAAGCATGAATAACTGAACCAGATCCTAAAAATAATAGTGCTTTAAAAAACGCGTGAGTGAATAAATGAAACATTGCAACATTATATGCTCCCACGCCAGTAGCAAAAAACATGTAACCTAATTGGCTACAAGTAGAATACGCAATTATTTTTTTAATATCATTTTGTACCAAAGCTACTGTTGCAGCAAAGAATGCAGTGCTCATACCGACAATTGTAATGATATTTAAAGCTAAATCAGAGTATTCATAAATTGGTGAACACCTTACAACTAGAAAAACTCCTGCTGTTACCATAGTGGCGGCATGAATTAAGGCAGAAACAGGTGTTGGCCCTTCCATAGCGTCTGGTAACCAAGTATGAAGTAAAATTTGTGCTGATTTACCCATTGCACCAATGAATAAAAGTAAGCAAATCAAATCTACAGCATTAAATGTGATACCTAAAAATACCAAATTTTTATCTGTAATGTTCGGAATTTCAGCAAAAACCTCAGTATAATTTACAGTTCCAAATAAATAAAAAATTAAAAATATTCCTAGAGCAAATCCAAAATCACCCACTCTATTCACCACAAATGCTTTAATTGCAGCTTTGTTAGCTGATTCTTTTTTAAACCAAAATCCTATTAAAAAATACGAACATAAGCCTACACCTTCCCAACCAAAAAATAATTGAATGAAATTATCTGCAGTAACTAACATCAGCATTGCAAATGTAAATAAAGATAAGTAAGCCATAAATCTTGGTTTGTGCGGGTCGTGAGACATGTAACCGATTGAATAAATATGAACTAAGGCAGAAACTGATGTAACAACAACTAACATCACAGCAGATAATGAGTCAATTTTCATTGACCAATTTACTTCAAGCGATCCAGAGCTAATCCATGTTGCTATGATGATGTTCTCTTGATATTGATTAACAACAACCTCATACAAAACGAGGACAGAAAAAATTGCTGAAATAGATACCAATAGGCTGGTAATTATTTCTGAACTTCTATCTCCTATCAATTTTCCAAAAAATCCTGAAATAATTGAAGCAATTAATGGTAATGCTATAATTGAAATTTCCATTTTAACCTTTTAGTTTATCTATCTCCTCTACTCGAATAGTTCCAGAGTTTCTAAAATAAACAACTATGATCGCAAGACCAATTGCAGCCTCAGCTGCAGCAACAGTTAGTATAAAGAGGGTAAACACTTGACCAGAAAGATCTCCTAAATAAATTGAAAAAGATACTAAATTAATATTTACAGCTAATAAGATAAGTTCAATACTCATCAAGATTACAATAATATTTTTTCTATTAAGAAATATACCAATTATTCCAATACTAAAAATAACAGCACCTAAAGTTAAATAGTGACCTAAACCTATATCAATCATCTATTTTTACTCCTTTATTAGATGCAACTTCAAGTACTTCCACACCTTCAGTCCTTTCTCTAGATATTTGTTTTAAATAACTTTGTTTTTTAACACCCTCTCTTTGTCTAAAAGTAAGCACTATTGCTCCTATCATAGCAATCAAAAGTATCATCCCACTAATTTGAAACACGTGTATATAATCAGTGTATAAAACCTGACCCAGTGAATGAGTGTTACTAACCCCATTTTCTAGTGATGATTTTGTAGAATTAAATAAATCAGGTTTATATTTCCAGCCACCTATTACAATTATCAATTCAAAAAATATTATTACGCTGATTAATAATCCTATAGGGATATGTTTTGAACTATCTTTTGAAACAAACCACTGATTTTTTTGTTGAGCAACATTAAGCATCATTACAACAAACAAAAATAGCACTGCAACTGCACCAACATAAACTATCAACATAATCATCCCCAAAAATTCGGCACCAATCATTATGAAGAGGCAAGATATACTTATAAAATCAAGAATTAAAAAAAAAACTGAATGAACTGTGTTTTTAGAAACAGTTACCATTATGGCAGAAACAACTGCAATGACAGAAAAGACATAAAAAAATATTGCATGTGCAATCATAAATTATCTGTATGGATTGTCTGATTTAATATTTGCCGCTAAAACATTTTCCCATCTATCTCCGTTATCTAGGAGTTTTTCTTTTGTATAATAGAGTTCTTCACGAGTTTCAGTTGAAAATTCAAAATTTGGTCCTTGTACAATTGCATCTACAGGACAAGACTCTTCACATAATCCACAATAAATACATTTCATCATATCAATATCATAGCGTGTAGTTTTTCTGCTTCCATCAGCTCTTTCGGCAGATTCAATTGTAATTGCTTGAGCAGGGCAGACAGCTTCACACAATTTACAAGCTATACATCTTTCTTCTCCATTAGGATATCTTCTCAATGCGTGTTCACCTCTATATCTTGGACTAATTTTGCCTTTTTCAAATGGATAATTTATTGTTTTTTTTGATTTGAAAAGTTCCTTTACAGCAATAAAAAGCCCACTAATAAAATCGGTCATTAATATTGTTTTAAAAAATCTTGATATTTTCATTTATATTGTAGGTAAAAGATTAAAGTAAAAAAGATAACTTGCTGTCAAAACAACATAAGTTAAAGATAATGGTAAAAATATTTTCCAACCTAGTCTCATTAGTTGATCATATCTATATCTTGGAACAATTGCTTTGACCAACGCAAAAAGAATAAACAAAAATAAAATTTTGAAAATTAACCAAAGAGCACCAGGTATTAAATTAAAAGGATAAAGATCGATTGGAGATAACCAGCCTCCTAAAAATAAAATTGACCCTAGTGCACACATTAACAAAATATTTGCATACTCTCCCAACCAAAACATTGCATACATCATCCCAGAATATTCTGTTTGGTAACCCGCAACTAATTCAGCTTCTGCTTCTGGTAAATCAAAAGGTGGTCTATTCGTTTCAGCTAAAGCTGATATAAAAAAAATTACAAACATTGGAAATAATGGTATTACAAACCACATTTCTTTTTGAGCAACTACAATATCATTCAAGTTTAGAGATCCAACGCATAATAAGACATTAATTATAATGATACCAATCGATACTTCATAAGATACCATTTGTGCAGCAGATCTAATTGCTCCTAAAAAAGGATATTTTGAATTCGATGCCCATCCACCCATTATTATCCCATACACACCTAATGATGAGACAGCAAAAATATATAAAATTCCAACATTTATATCCGCTAACACTTGTTCAACTCCAAAAGGAATTACAGCCCATGCTATTAAAGCTAGAGTCATTGTTATTATTGGAGCAAGAATAAAAATTACTTTGTTTGAACTAGCAGGTATTATAATTTCCTTGAAAATATATTTTAAGGCATCTGCTAGGGATTGTAATAAGCCAAATGGACCAACAACATTTGGACCTTGTCTTTTTTGAACAAAAGCCCAAACTCTTCGATCCAACCATACGATCATAGCAACTGAAACTAAAACGGGCACTAATAAAAATAAAATTTTGTAACTCTCTTGAAAAATAATATTTAAGTATTCCATGGATTAACCCTCTGTGCCTGTTTTTTTTAATTCAACTTTTGCGTTATTACATTCAAGCATAGTTTTTGATGAACGCGCAATTACATTAGAAAAATAGTAGTCTTTATAATCAACTTTTAAAAATTCATCAGCAAAATCACTTTCATTTAATTTATCTTCTAATTCTGTATTTTGCTGATCTTTGTTCATCTTTAAGTAATTAAACATACTACTTTCGAGTTCATCTTTGTCATTAAAAAGTTTTCTATTATTCATAACCTCAGCGAGATCATTAATAATTTGCCAGTCCTCTTTTGCGTCACCTGGGGGGTAAGATGCTTTATAAGCTTTTTGTAATTTACCTTCCAAGTTAGTGTAATGTCCAGATTGTTCAGTATAAGCAGCACCTGGTAAAATTATATCTGCAATTTCTGCACCTCTATCTCCATGACTTCCTTGATAAATAATAAATTCATCTTTCTTTTTAAAATCTAAATTATCTTGGCCAAGTAAAAAAATAATTTCAAATTTATTTTCATGAAGTTCATCTAGAATTTTATTACTTTTATCAATGATATCTAAATCTAAATTTCCAATTGTAGATGCATCCACTGATAATATGTTTATTGGATTCCAATCATTATTTAATTTATTATTCTTGGATAAAAATTTTTTAGATAAATTAAATAAATAACTTGCTGATTTAATTTTAAAAAAAGACTCACCAAATACAATCATTGGTTTTTTTGACTCAATAATTTCTTTTGACAATTCATTATTGTTTTCAAATATATCTTTGATGGTTTTTACCCTCCCATCTAAACTTTGATAGTTGTAAGTTAGGTCTCCAAGATCATTTAAGGAAATAACTCTGGTATTATTACTTAAATATGCTTTTCGAATTCTCGCATTAATCATTGTTGCCTCAAATCTAGGATTTGTGCCTATCAACAAAATTAAATCTGCTTCTTCAATTCCATTTATCGATGAATTGAATAAATAATTTTCTCTTTTGGAATTATTGATAAATCTTTTTGTAGATCTAAAATCATATTTTTTCGTGTCAATTGTTCTTTCTAAAAATTCTTTGAAAATAAAACTTGTCTCCATATTTGTTAGATCACCAACAAATCCACAAATTTTATCTTTGTTTGCATTTTCTATTTTTGATTTGATGATTTTGTAAACCTCATACCAAGAGGCTTTTTCAAATTTATTATTGTACTTTATATATGGAGTGTCTAATCTTTGATTTAATAATCCATCACAAGCATATCTTGTTTTATCTGAAATCCACTCTTCATTTATGTCCTCATTTATAACTGGTAAAACTCTTTTCACTTCCCAGTCATAGGTATCAACTCGAATATTTGAACCAACTGCATCCATTACATCAATTGTCTGCGTTTTTTTTAATTCCCATGGTCTTGCTTCAAAAACATAAGGCTTAGATGTTAGAGCTCCTACTGGACAAAGATCAATTACGTTTCCTGATAGTTCTGATTGAACTGATTGCTCTAAATATGTAGTAATTTGCATATCCTCACCCCTTCCAATTGCACCTAATTCAGGAACTCCAGCTATCTCGGTTGCAAATCTCACACACCTTGTACAATGAATACATCTTGTCATTTGAGTTTTGATCAGTGGACCCATATTTTTCTCAGGCACTGCTCTTTTGTTTTCTTTAAATCTTGACTTATCTATTCCATAAAACATCGATTGATCTTGAAGATCACATTCCCCACCCTGATCACATACTGGGCAATCCAACGGATGATTTGCTAATAAAAACTCCATCACACCTTTCCTTGATTTCTCTATTTTTGGAGTATTAGTTTTTATAACCATTCCATCTGCAGCGGGCATTGCACATGAGGCTATTGGTTTTGGAGATTTTTCCATTTCAACTAAACACATTCTGCAGTTACCAGCTATTGATAATTTTTCGTGATAACAAAATCTTGGTATTTCTGCGCCTGCTTTTTCACAAGCCTGAAGAACAGTCAACCCTTCCTCAACCTCTACTTCAATATCATTAACTTTTAATTTAAGCATTTTTATCCAATAAGTGTTGATCTACCAAATAAGGTATATTTTTATTTTCTCTTACAATTGGATCAAATTTATTTCTTTTTTTAATTTCATCTTTGAAATGTCTTAGTAAACCTTGAACTGGCCAAGAAGAACCCTCGCCAAATGCACAAATCGTATGACCTTCTATTTGTTTTGTAACATCACCCAACATGTCTATCTCATCTTTGGACGCTTCTCCTTTTGCCATTCTTTCAAGCATTCTCCACATCCAGCCCGAACCTTCTCTACAAGGTGTGCATTGGCCACAACTTTCATGTTTGTAAAATCTCGCTATTCGAGCCATACATTTTATAATGTCTTGATCTTTATTAATCACAACTACACCAGCTGTACCTAATCCACTTTTTTCAGCCATTAATGAGTCGAAGTCCATAGTCAAAGTCTCACATTTATCTTTTGGTATTAATGGCATTGATGATCCACCAGGTATGACAGCTTGTAAATTATCCCAGCCACCTATGACACCACCAGCATGTACTTCAATTAGTTCTTTTAGTGGAATGTTCATTTCCTCCTCAACATTACAAGGATTATTTACATTTCCAGATATACAAAAAATTTTGGTACCCGTATTTTTTTCTCTTCCTAAAGATGCAAACCATTTCCCACCTCTTCTTAATATAGTTGGTACAACAGCTATAGTTTCCACATTATTGATTATTGTTGGGCAACCATAAAGTCCAATTAGTGCTGGAAAAGGAGGTTTTAATCTTGGTTGACCTTTTTTTCCCTCAATACTCTCAAGTAATGCAGTTTCTTCTCCACAAATATATGCTCCAGCTCCATAGTGAATATAAATATCCAGATCCCACCCAGTGCCTGCAGCGTTTTTACCTAATAGTTTTTTTTCATAAGCCTCGTCAATTGCCGCTTGTAGCTTTTGTCCGTCTACAAAATATTCACCTCTAATATAAATGTAACAAACATGTGCTTGAATTGCATAAGATGCAATCAAACAACCCTCGATTAATTTATGAGGTTCAAATCTTAAAATATCTCTATCTTTACAAGTGCCTGGCTCAGACTCATCTCCATTGATGACTAAATAATGAGGTCTTGAGCCGACCTCTTTAGGTGCAAAAGACCATTTTAAACCTGTTGGAAAACCTGCACCACCTCTTCCTCTAAGTTGAGAGTCTTTGATTTCATTTATAATCCAGTCTCTGCCCTTATCTGTTATTTCTTTAGTATTAACCCAATCACCTCTTTTTTGAGATGAAGTTAGGTCGGGTCCCAAATCATTGTATAAGTTTTGAAAAATTCTGTCTTGATCCTTAAGCATTTTTTAAATCCATTAATGTTTTTCTATTATTTTCTGGTTCATTATTTATTCTTCCTCTATAGGAGCCAGGTGTTGGTTTTTCTCCCTTTAAAATTTTATCTAAAATTTTTAAAGTTTTTTCTTTATCAAGATCTTCATAATAGTCGTCATTAATTTGCATCATCGGTGCATTGACACATGCACCAAGACACTCAACTTCCATCCATGAACAACTTTTATCATTTGAAAGGACTGATTCATCCTCTGAAATTTTTTCTTTACATGCCTCGACTAATTTGTTTGCACCTCTTATCATGCATGGGGTTGTGGTACACACTTGAACAAAATATTTACCCACTGGGGATAGATTATACATGCTATAGAAAGTAGCAACTTCATATACTTTTATGTATGGCATATTTAAAAATTTTGCGATGTATTTCATTGCAGCTAAAGGTATCCAGTTTTCATTTTGTTTTTGAGCAATATATAATAATGCCATCACAGCACTTTGTTGTTTACCTTCTGGATATTTGGAAACAATATTTTTTGCTGCCTCTAATGAAGAAGGGTTAAATTCAAAATTTTCAGGTTGGTTTTTTGCAGGTCTTCTTAAACTCATCTATCAACCTCCCCAAAAACTATATCAAGTGAACCAAGAACAGCAGGTACATCCGCTAACATGTGACCCTTAATCAAATAATCCATTGATTGTAAATGTGAAAATCCTGGCGCTCTAATCTTGCACTTATAAGGTTTACTAGATCCATCTGAGATTAAATAAACACCAAATTCACCTTTGGGTGCTTCTACAGCAGTATAAATTTCATCTTTTGGTACACGATATCCCTCAGTAAATAATTTAAAGTGATGTATCAATGCTTCCATAGATTGTTTTATCTCTGCTTTAGATGGAGGGGATATTTTACCATCAAAAGTTTTAATTGGACCTTTCTCCATCCTTGCTAAACATTGTTTTATAATTGATACACTTTCTTTCATTTCCTCGATTCTACATAAATATCGATCATAACAATCACCATTTTTACCTACTGGAATTTTAAACTCTAACTGATCATAGCAATCGTATGGTTGAGATTTTCTTAAATCCCACGGGATTCCTGAACCTCTAATCATTACACCACTAAAAGAGTAGTCTAGTGCATCATCTTTGGTTACCACTCCAATATCCACATTTCTTTGCTTAAATATTCTATTATCAGTTAAAAGGTTCTCGAGATCATTTATTATTTTTGGAAAAGTTTCACAAAATTTTGCTATATCTTTTTCTAAACCAGCTGGTAAATCTTGATGAACTCCACCTGCTCTGAAATAATTTGCATGTAATCTAGATCCAGATGCTCGTTCGTAAAAAGTCATTAATGTCTCTCTTTCCTCAAATCCCCATAATGATGGTGTTAAGGCACCCACATCTAAAGCTTGAGTAGTAACATTTAATATATGACTTAATATTCTTCCAATTTCACAAAACATAACTCTTATATATTGCGCTCTTATTGGAACATCGATATTTAAAATTTTTTCAATAGCTAAAGCAAAAGCATGCTCTTGATTCATGGGAGCAACATAATCTAGTCGATCAAAATATGGGACAGCTTGCATATAAGTTTTATTTTCAATTAATTTTTCTGTTCCTCGATGTAACAAACCAATATGTGGATCTGCTTTTTCTACAACCTCACCATCCAGTTCAAGAATTAGTCTTAACACACCATGGGCAGCAGGATGTTGTGGACCAAAATTCAAATTTAGATTTTTAATTTTTTTTGTCATTAGTTTCCGATATTTCTTTTATATATTTTGTTCCTTCCCAGGGACTCTCATAATCAAAATTTCTATAATTTTGTTCTAATTTCACAGGCTCACTAACAACTTTTTTTTTCTCTTCGCTATATCTAACTTCTGAATGTCCAGTCAATGGAAAATCTTTTCTTAATGGGTGACCTTCAAAACCATAGTCAGTCAAAATTCTCCTTAAATCAGGATGGTCTTTAAAATTTACGCCATACATATCAAAAACTTCTCTTTCCATCCAATTAGCTGATGGAAATACAGATGTTAAAGACGAGATCAGCTCATTTTCATTGATGAAATAACTTAAGATCATTCTGTGGTTAAACTCATGGCTTAAGAATAAATATACAATCTTAAATCTTTGAGTTTCCTCAGGAAAATCTACAACTGTAATATCAATAAGCTGTCTAAACTTAGTATCTTTGTTTGTTTTTAAGAATAAAACAACATCAATTAAATCTTCTTTATCAATTTCAACATAAATTTGATCATGTTTAATTGAAGACTTGTTAATTTTTGTCGTAAGTTCTGAATTTATTTTTTTCTCTAAATCAATTAAATTATTCATTTTACCTATTAAAAGATCCCTTATTTCTAATTTTTTTTTGTAATTGCATTATTCCATATAACAATGCTTCAGCAGAAGGTGGACAGCCTGGTACATAAACATCAACGGGCACAATACGATCACAACCTCTTACGACAGAATATGAATAATGATAATAACCACCTCCATTGGCACAACTTCCCATTGATATAACATATCTTGGTTCTGGCATTTGATCATAAACTTTTCTTAACGCTGGTGCCATCTTATTTGTTAAAGTGCCTGCAACAATCATAACATCAGATTGTCTAGGTGAACCCCTTGGTGCAGCACCAAATCTCTCTAGATCATATCTTGGCATGGCTGTTTGCATCATTTCAACAGCACAGCAAGCAAGACCAAAAGTCATCCAATGCAAAGACCCTGATCTTGACCAGTTTACTAAATTTTCTAATGATGTCGTTATAAACCCATTCTTGCCAAAATCTTCCGCAAGTTTTTTAAATTCATCAGGTACTTGATCTAATTTATTGTTCATTTAAAAAAATTTTATTCCCAGTCTAATGCACCTTTTTTCCATTCATAAATGAATCCAATTGTAAGTATGAATAAAAAAATCATCATTGACGTAAAACCTAAGATACCAATATTTCCTAAAGAAATTGCCCACGGAAATAAAAAAGCAATTTCAAGATCAAAAATAATAAATAAAATTGCGACTAAATAAAACCTAACGTCAAATTCCATTCTTGAATCTTGGAATGGTTCAAATCCACATTCATAAGCTGACAACTTCTCTGGGTCTGGATTTTTTGGAGATAGGATAAAATTAATTATTATAAACGCACAACTAAGTCCTAATGCTATAATTAGAAATAGTATAATGGGTAAATAATCTTTTAAAAATTCCGCTGTCATGGTGGAATATATATCATTTTTTAAAGCTAGATGAAGTGGTGTTAGGTCACATTATTCAAAATATACAGCTTAATTGATAACGATTATCAGCTTTAAATTAAATAAGTGGCGGGAGTGAAGGGACTCGAACCCTCGACCTATCGCGTGACAGGCGATCGCTCTAACCAACTGAGCTACACCCCCACTCTTGATTCTTTTGGTGGGCAGTAAAGGACTCGAACCTTTGACCCCCTCGGTGTAAACGAGATGCTCTACCAACTGAGCTAACCGCCCAAAACCAAAATGTTGGTTATATCTTTTCGTAAAATAAGGTCAAGATTAATTAGTTGTTATAAATAAAAGATAATTTTTTAAAATCCACCTCTCCAATTATTTTTGGAGTTAAAATTGTCTTTCTCTATTTTTGATGTTGGTCTTGTTAAATAATAAGTGACAAAAACTACGATCAATAAAATTATATACAATTCCATAAATAAATTTTTTATTGAATGCTTGCTTGAGACTTGTCGTCTTTTTTAGAAATATCAACTTCAACCCACTCTGTTTTTTTAAGTTCTTTAGTTAAAGCAATCTTTAAAACTTCATCAGCATACTCAACAGGAGTTATTTTAATTTCATCAATTATCTTTTTTGGCATATCAACTAAATCTTTTTCATTTTCTTTTGGAATTAAGACCTCTTTGATTCCTGCTCTATGCGCTGCGATAAGTTTTTCTTTTAAGCCACCAATTGGCAATACTTGACCTGTTAAAGTAACCTCACCTGTCATTGCAACGTCTCTTTTAACTGGAATATTTGTTATAGAAGATACTATAGAAGTAACCATTCCAATACCTGCAGATGGACCATCTTTTGGTGTAGCACCTTCTGGAACGTGAATATGAAAATCTTTTTTCTCAAACAATGGAGGTATTATTCCATATTCTAAGCATTTAGATCTAACAAAAGATTTTGCAGCTTTTACTGACTCTTGCATTACATCTCCAAGTTTACCTGTTATTTGCATTCTTCCTTTTCCTGGCATTGTAGCAGTTTCAATTTTTAAAATTTCTCCACCATATTCAGTCCATGCCAATCCAGTAACTATTCCTACTCTATTTTCAGTTTCCAATTCACCAGATTTAAACTTGGGAACACCTAAAAAATCTGACAAATTTTCTTTATTAATCTTGACTTCTTTTTCCTCTCCAGAAACAACTTTCTTAACTACTTTTCTAGCAACTTTGGAGATTTCTCTTTCTAAATTTCTGACACCAGACTCCTTTGTGTAACTTCTAATAATTTCTTGGATAATGTCATTATGTAAATTCATCTCTTTTTCTTTAACACCGTTATCTTTGATTTGTTTTGGCAATAAATATTTGTTTGCAATATTTATTTTTTCATCCTCTGTATAACCTGCAAGTCTTATGACTTCCATTCTATCTAGTAGAGGTGGAAGTATATTTAAAGTGTTAGCTGTTGTAACAAACATAACATCAGATAAATCATAATCTACTTCGAGGTAATGATCGTTAAAAGTCGTATTTTGTTCAGGATCTAAAGCTTCCAGTAATGCTGAAGATGGGTCACCACGATAGTCATTTCCAATTTTATCAATCTCATCTAAAAGAATTAGAGGATTTTTTGTACCAGCTTTTTTCATCATTTGGATTATTTTACCAGGTAAAGAGCCTATGTATGTTCTTCTATGACCTCTTATTTCTGCTTCATCTCTCATCCCACCAACTGACATTCTTACAAATTCTCTGTTAGTAGCTTTTGCTATTGATTTTCCTAATGATGTTTTACCAACACCAGGAGGACCAACTAAACATAAAATAGGTCCTTTTATTTTTTCCATTCTTTTTTGAACAGCTAAAAATTCGATAATTCTCTCTTTTACCTTTTCTAGACCAAAGTGATCTTTATCCAAAATTTCTAGAGCTTTTTTAAGATCAATATCTACAGCACTTTTTTTATGCCATGGTAATTCCGTCATCCAATCCAAATAATTTCTTACGACAGTTGCCTCTGCTGACATTGGACTCATATTTTTTAATTTTTTTAATTCCTGCAAGCATTTCTTTTCAACCTCTTTAGGCATTCTTGCTTTAATTATTGCTTTATTAAGGCTAGTATTTTCATCTTTTCCATCTTCTATTTCACCTAACTCTTTTTGGATAGCTTTTAGTTGTTCATTTAAATAATACTCTCTTTGAGTTTTTTCCATTTGCGTTTTAACTCTGCCACGAATTCTTTTCTCAACACCAATTATACTTGTTTCGTTCTCCATTATCTTAATTATTGCATTTAATCTTTTCTTAACATCTATTGTCTCGAAAATTTGTTGTTTTTCTGAAATAGTTGCAGTTATATGAGATGCAATATTATCAGCAATCTGAGAAGGGTCTTTTAATTGTTTGATGGAATTAATAGTTTCATTAGAAATTTTTTTATTAATTGATGTCAACTTTTCTAATCTTCTTAAAGCTGTTGCTGCTAACGGATATAGATCTTCATCTTTAGTTAAGACATCATTATAGTGAGTAAATTCACAAGTAATGAATTTTTCATTATCTTTAAAATCTAAAATCTTAACTCTTTTGATTCCTTCTACTAAAACTTTGACAGTTCCATCAGGTAATTTTAAAAGTTGAAGAATATTTCCCTCACAACCATACATAAAAATATCTGTTTTTTTTGGGTCATCTATTTCTGAGTTCTTTTGAGTTACTAAAATAATCTTTTTATCTTTTTTCATTACTTCATTTAGAGCTGAGATGGATTTATCTCTACCTACAAATAGAGGAATCACCATACTAGGAAACACTACTATGTCTCTAAGTGGTAACAGAGGTAATGAAATTTTAACGTCCATAGTTAAGAATATGGATATTATAAATTATATTGCAATACCTTTTTCTAATTTATTAAGGATATTACGCCGCTGAGGTCTTACCAGGCTTTGATTTATCGTCGGATTCTGAATGGACTATTATTGGTTGTGACTGCCCTTTTACAGATGCGGCATCGACTATAACTTCTTTAATATTTTCTTGACTCGGTAAATCATACATCGTTTTAAGTAAAATATTTTCCAAAATTGATCTCAAGCCCCTTGCTCCTGTTTTTTTTCTAATTGCTTTAAGGGCAATTTCTTTTAATGCATTTTCTTTAAAACTTAGTTTTGCACCATCTAATTTAAATAATTCTTGGTATTGTTTTGTTAAAGAATTTTTTGGCTCTTGTAATATTTTAATTAAAGATTTTTCGTCTAAATCGTCTAAAGTAGCAATCATTGGTAATCGTCCAATAAATTCTGGAATAAGTCCATATCTTAATAAGTCCTCGGGTTCTAAACCTTTCATCCACTCGCCAGTTTTTTTATCTTGAGTATTTTTTACATCAGCACCAAAACCTATTGAGGTTCCTTTATCTCTTTGTGATATAATCTTATCTAATCCCGCGAAGGCACCACCGCAAATAAATAAAATATTTGTTGTATCAACTTGTAAAAATTCTTGCTGAGGATGTTTTCTTCCACCTTGAGGTGGAACACTTGCAATAGTTCCTTCCATAATCTTTAAAAGAGCTTGTTGAACTCCCTCACCTGAAACATCTCGGGTAATTGATGGGTTTTCTGATTTTCTACTAATCTTATCCACCTCATCTATATAAACTATACCTCTTTGAGCCTTCTCAACATTATAATCAGCAGCTTGTAATAATTTTAAAATGATATTTTCAACATCTTCGCCAACATAACCAGCTTCTGTTAAAGTCGTTGCGTCTGCCATGGTAAAAGGAACATCTAAAATTCTAGCTAAAGTTTGTGCTAACAATGTTTTTCCACATCCAGTTGGTCCAACTAATAGAATATTTGATTTAGCAAGCTCTACATTTTTACTTGTTTTATTTTCGTAATTAAGTCTTTTGTAATGATTATGAACTGCTACAGATAAAACTTTTTTTGCATGTGATTGTCCAATCACATAATCATCTAAAACTGAACAAATCTCTTTTGGTGAAGGTAGGCCA
>CABZTG010000017.1 GCA_902528645.1 uncultured Pelagibacteraceae bacterium
AAAAGATGTGTTTGTACATGTTTCAGCTGTAAGAGATGCTGGTATGAACGGTTTAGATGAGGGTCAAGCTTTGACTTTCGATGTTGAAGATGGTCCTAAAGGTCCTTCAGCAGTTAACTTAAAAACTGCATAATTTTCACATAAATTAATTGGCTATAATTTTAATTAATTTTTAATTAAGAATTAATTTATTTTTATAGCCAATGAACTATTCTACAACAAAGTTTAAAATAAATTTATGATTGGCATTTTAGGTGGAATGGGTACCCAGGCGGGTTTAGATTTTTGTAATAAGCTGGCAATTTTATATAGAGGTAAGATCGATCAAGATTACCCTTTGTTTATGCTTTATAACAAATCAAATATTCCTGGTAGACCTGAGTCGATTGGTATCCATACCGGTAAGCTATCAAACAAAATAAGTAATAAAAAAACTAAACAAAAATATTTATCTGTTTTAAGAAGTTTAATTTATGGTTGTAATCTTTTGAAAAAAAGTAATTGTAAATTTATAGTCATACCCTGTAACACAGCTCATTATTGGTATGATGACTTAAAAAAACGAATTAACTTACCGATAGTAAACATGCCCAAAGAAGTTTTTGTACACGCTAAAAAAAAATGTAGAAAAAATTCCTCTATTGGTTTGCTTGCCACAGAAGGAACTTTAAAAACAGGTGTTTATAATAAGTTTTTTGATAAAGATTATAATTTAGTGTTTCCAAATAATTCTATTCAAAGTAAGTCCGTAAACAAAGCTATCAGGCTTGTAAAAATGGGAAAAGTGAAACTAGCGAGCAAAGCTATAAAACCAGCAATAAATTATTTAATCAAAAAAAAATGTAAAAAAATTATTCTTGGTTGTACAGAACTCCCTATTGCTATTTTTGCCTATAAACCATTTAAGACAATTAAATCATCTAAAATATTTTTAGACCCAAATTTAATTTTAGCTAACGCTGCTATGAGGAAATACCAAAATAGATAATGCCATCTAAAGAAAAGCCTTATGTGTTACTAGTTGCAGAAACAATTTACTCAAAAGTTTGTGAGATTAAAAAAAAGAATCCTGAGCTGACAACAATCAACGCAATTGAAAACTTTATTGGAACAACAACCTACAATGATATAAGTAGTGGAAAATTCCATGATGAGCTAATTGAAAAGGTATCAAAAAAGAGGGTGCCTGAAGAAACTTTAAGGTTACTTCATATTCAAAAAGATTTATCAGTGAAGCAGCTAATTCAATATCCTGAATTATATTATGCAAAGAGCCATTATCCATTGGAATTATCCCAACGAGCATTCGATCATTTATGGAGAATGTGTGAAAGTTATGAATTGTGGTGTAAAGAAACTAACCAAAAAAAATTAATTATTTTAAATCTTACCGACTAATTTTTTGCTGAATTAGCTTCCTATGAGTTAATTTAACTCTTTTTTCAACTAAAAGTTTAAATTCTTTATCAATTTTATTTTGATCTTTTAATTTTTGGTGAGTTATTTTTACTCTTTTTTCAATTAAATTTTTAAAATCTTCATTAATTTGATTTTCTTTATTATTTTTTGATACCTCCTCTGTAATATATTTAAGGGAGCTTTTGCCTGTTTTTTTTTTAAATTCATGATCAAATACCAATTGAGCAGTGGCTTTAGCCAAATTTCCTGATGTAGCTACTGTAAATGCAGGACCCATTACAGCTGGTAAATGAACAAAACCTGTCAAAAATAAAAATGACGTAAGGTATAAACAAAGATTAAAAAATTTTAAAATCACCTGTTTAAGTTATTTGATTAGGCTAGGAGCTACAATTAATAAATTGTCCAAAATAAGTTTTATTTTTTTTAGAATATTGTGGTAATTCATTACATTTTACTGCATTTTTTAATATGATCAAAATTTTTCCGTTTATTTTTATCATTCTTTGGTCATCTGCATTTATTACTACTAAACCAATCATTGATAATAGTGATCCATTTGCAGCCTTAGCTTTTAGATTTTTTTTTGTAGCAATCGGATTTTTGTTATTCTCAATTTATTTTAATTATTCAATTATAATTAAAAGAAAAAACTTAATTGAATCAATTCTAAGTGGTGTTCTTTTCCATGGCTTATATTTAGGAGGGGTTTTTTATTCAATTTCAATTGGAATGCCGACCAGTTTAGCTGCTCTAATCGTGACACTTCAACCAATTTTAACAAATATTTTGAGTGGACCACTTTTAAATGAAAAAGTTACATTGCAACAATGGGTAGGTGTTTTATTGGGTTTTGTTGGCGCCTCTTTAGTACTAGGGATAGATGTTGGTTCTGGTATTCCTCTACTTGGTTTGATTGCAACTTTAATTGCATTGTTATCTATAACGTTTTCTACCATTTGGCAGAAAAAATTGAGTAATAACTTACCATTATCTGTTAGTAATTTTTATCAAGCATTGGGTGGTTGTTTATTTCATGTATTAATAATTATTTTTTTTATAGAGCCCTACATCTATTTCACAAAAACATTTATTATAGCAATGAGTCATCAAATTTTTCTTGTTTCCTTCGGTGCATTTACAATACTGATGTTTTTAATAAAAAAAAATTCAGCTAGTAAAACAGTTTCTGTTTTTTTTCTAATACCAGCAACCTCTGCAATTATGGCTTGGCTTTTTTTAAATGAAACTCTTACGAATATAGATGTTGTTGGTTTTTTAATAGCGTCAGTGGGTGTTTATATTGCAACAAGAAATTAATAACTAATTACTTTGATAACCAAATTCTAATGAACCATCTGTTATTGAATGATGCAAAGACTCTCCGAAGCTTCTTAATCCAAAAATTCTAACTTTTCTTGGATTGTTAGAAATAAAATCAATCGTAATTGATATTCCGTTATAAATTGAATTTGTGCAATCACCCTCGTTAAATTTATCAATATCTATAGGACATCCCTTTTTTAAAACTTCATTAACAAAATCACCTTGAATTTCAATTATTGTTCTTGAATGTGATAAATTAGTAATTGCAAAATTACTTTCATCAAATTGTTTTCCGTCTTTTAAAAATAAATCTATTTTAGAAGATATAACTATCCAATTCTTTGGTCCCATCCATAAAATTCTAGTATCTGAATTTGAAGAGGATTTTAAAGTCAAAGGTAATTTTAAGTTATCAACTTTTATATTTGAGATATCTGAACTTGAATTTTTGTATTGAACTATTTGGAATATTAAAACATTCTTCAATTCTGAAATCTTTAATAAGTCTTTCTCATTTTTATTTTCAATATCACCAAATTTTCCATTTTGATGTACATTATTTAAAGAAGAAATTTGCTTCACGATCTTACTCTCTTTCCCTCATGGTCTACATAATGTGAGGACATAACTTCAACTTCAATAGAAGTATTTTTAAGTGGAGAGACCGCAAAAAGCTTTTTTCCTATCATGTTTTTTCCATCTTTTAATATTGCAAGAGAAAAAGGATTATTGTTTTCTACACTCCAACAAGATGAAGAAACGTGACCAAGTTTAGGATTTGGTAGTTTTGCATTTTTATTTTCTACTAAATGAGATCCCTCTGGAATACTTGATTTCCTGTCCAATGGGACTAAGCCAACAATTTTTTGTCTATCTGCTTTATTAAATGCTTCTTTAGCTAAAGATCTCTTTCCAATAAAATCTTTTTTCTTTGATACTAAACCTTCTAACGAAACATCATAAGGAATGGTTCTGCCATCAAGTTCTGGTCCAGCTACATGGCCCATTTCTATTCTTAGTGTTGATAATGCTTCTGTACCATAAGGTTGGATATTAAATTCTTCACCAATATCAATTATTTTTTCCCACATAAATAATCCAAAATCAGACTCAACGTTTATTTCGTAAGCAAGTTCACCTGAAAAGGAAATTCTAAAAATTCTTGCTTTAACGCCAAATAAATCTCCCTCTACATATCCCATAAAAGGAAGTGCCTCATTGCTAACATCTATTTTAGGAAAAAGCTTTGCTAACAAATCTCTTGATTTAGGTCCTGCAATCGCCGCACCAGCCCATTGTTCGGTTGTTGAAACGACATTAACATTTAATTCTGGCCAAACAATTTGCAGGTAATATTCCAAATGCGATAATACATTTGCGGCCTGTGCAGTAGTGGTTGTCATATGATAATGATTTTCTGAAATTCTGGTTGTTGTCCCATCATCCATGACAATTCCATCTTCCCTAAGCATAACTCCGTATCGAGCTTTACCTACTGGAAGTTTTAACCAAGCGTTAGTATAAACTCTATTTAAAAACTCTGCAGCATCTGGACCTTTAATATCAATTTTCCCTAAAGTTGTTACATCACAAACGCCCACGTGATCTCTAACGTTTTTTGCCTCTCTTTTTGATGCCTCAAATAAATTTTCATTTCCTCTATTGTAGTATCTTGGTCTTTTCCAAGCACCAGCATCTACCCAGACAGCATTATTTTTTTCATGCCAATGGTGCATTGGTGTTTTTCTTGTAGGCATATATTCTTTGCCTATCTCCCTTCCAACTATTGTACCGATGGTAACTGGTGTAAAAGGCGGTCTAAAAGTAGTGTGACCTACTTGAGGAACAATTTTTTTTTCAACATTTGCAACTAATTGTAATCCATTTAAATTACTTGTCCTTCCTTGGTCTGTTGCCATTCCCAACGTTGTATATCTCTTGACATGTTCAATTGATCTATAGCCTTCTCTTAAAGCAACCTCTATATCAGAAACTGCTACGTCATTTTGGAAATCTACAAATCGTTTATAATTTTTACCTTTAGGGAGTGGAGAACACCAAAATTTATCATGAGCACTATATCTTCGCTCATTGGTATTAGGAATTTGTATTTTTTCATCTTTTTTAGTTATGCTTTTAGAAACTTCTGACCCAGTATTAAAACTGTTTTTTAAGGTATCTTGTAATGTAAATGTTCCATTAGCAGCACCTAAAGAATGTTCATTTTGTTTTGATTTGTCAGGTACAAAAGCATCTATCGAGTCGTTAAATTTCAGTTTATTACCTGATTGAGATGCCAAATGAACTGTTGGTGTCCAAAATCCTGATACACAAATAGAGTCACAATCTATTTGTTCTGTATTTTCAAAATCTATTTTCTCTTTATTTAATTTCCCAATTGTTGCTGATTTTACTTTTTTATATCCATGAGCAACTATCACTGCATAAGAAAACTTTATCTTTATATCTAAATCTTTAGCTTCATTAATTAACTCAGAGTTTTGATCCTCTCTAGTATCCAAAACTATTGGATTAACACCATTCTTTTTAAACTCAATAGCTGTTTCATAGCCACTATCGTTGTTAGTGAAAATAATTGGTTTTTTACCAATTAGAACACCATAAACTTTCATATATTCTTTTGCAGCAGCTGAGAGAAAAACTCCCGGTGTATCATTATTTCCAAAAACAATTGGTCTTTCAATAGATCCTGTTGATAGCAATACTTCTTTTGCTCTTATATACCAAAGTCTTTGTCTTGGTGTGTACTTAGGTTTTTTTTCTAAATGATCTCCTGTTCTTTCAAACATTACCATCATATTATGATCATAGTATCCAAATACTTGAGATCTATTTTTAACAATAACATTAGGCATCTCTTTTAATTCAGATATAATTTTTTCTGACCAATCTTTTCCAGATAAATTATCTATCGTAACGTCATCTGTTAAAAGCGTCCCCCCATATCTAGGTTTATCCTCTGCTAATATTACTTTTGCTCCGTTTTTGGCAGCTGCATAAGCACTTGCTAAACCAGCGGGTCCAGAGCCAGTAACTAATAAATCACAATATTCATATTTATGCTCATATCTCTCTTTATCTTTTTCTAGAGAAGCAATTCCTAACCCTGCTGCTTTTCGTATAAAAGGCTCATAAACTCTATACCAAAAACTTTTAGGCCACATGAAAGTTTTGTAATAAAAACCGGCTGGAAAAAAACGATTTAAGAAATTATTTATTGCACCAATATCAAAATTTACTGATGGCCAACAATTTTGACTAGATGCTGATAAACCATTTACTAGTTCTATTTCAGTTGCGTTAATATTTGGTTCTGAACAACCATTAATCTCAACTTGCATTTTTGCATTTGGTTCATCAACTCCTGCACCAAAAAACCCTCTTGGACGATGATATTTAAAACTTCTTCCAATTAAATGTATGCCATTGGCAAGTAGTGCTGAAGCCAGCGTATCACCCTCATACCCAATATATTTTTTTCCATTAAATTTAAATTCAATAGGTTTATTTCTATTGATTAAGCCACCAGTATTTAGTCTAAAATTTTGTGACATCAAAATTATTCCTCTGGTTTAAAAGTTCTAAAAATTTCGTGAGTAGTTGTATCTCTCTCAACTTTAAACCATTGTCTGCATCCAGCAATATGATGCCACAATTCAATATGTTTTCCTCTCGGACTTTTTCTTAGATAAACAAAATTATCCCATTCTTCATCACTTATTTCTTGATTAAGTTTTGGTCTAGTAATTGTTCCATCACCTCCGTAAGCAAATTCCTTTTGAGACCTGTCCCCGCAGTAAGGACACTTAATATTTAACATTTATGAAATCCAAGTTTTTGTTCCAAGGCCCTTCTCATCTAACAAGTAACCTTTAGAAAATCTATTTAGACTAAATCCCTCATTTAATTCATGAACTCTATCTTGTGCAATTGTATGAGCAAATGTCCACCCAGAAGATGGAACCGATTTGAAGCCTCCATAACACCAACCACAATTTAAATATAATCCATCGATATGAGTTTTATCAATAATAGGTGAGCCATCCATTGACATATCCATAATCCCTCCCCAAGTCCTTAACATTTTCAATCGACTTAAGAATGGAAATAAAGCAACACCTCCGGTTAAGACATGTTGTATCGTTGGAAGATTGCCTTTTTGTGCATAACTATTATATCCATCAAGATCACCACCCATTACCATCTCACCTTTATCTGATTGACTAATATAAAAATGTCCAGCGCCAAAGGTTACCACTCCATCTAAAACTGGTTTCACTGGCTCAGAAACACAAGCTTGTAATAAATGAGTTTCTATAGGAAGTGTCATATTAAGTTTTTCTGCTAAAACATTTGTGCTGCCAGCTACACACAATCCAATTTTTTTTGACTTAATATCTCCTCTAGATGTTCTCAAACCTGTTATTTTTCCTGCCTCAATATCAAATCCTGTTACTTCACAATTTTGAATTATATCGACACCCATTGAGTCAGCTTGTCTAGCATAACCCCATGCGACCGCATCATGTCTAGCAGTGCCAGCACTTGGTTGTGCTAAGCCTCCAAAAATTGGATACCTGACATCTTCAGAAAAATCAGCCATAGGTATAATCTTTTTAACTTCTTCCCTATTAAGTAGAACAGCATCTATTCCATTTAATCTCATAGAGTTTCCTCGTCGAGCATAAGCATTCATTTGCGCATCTGAATGAGCTAAATTTATTATCCCTCTTGGTGAAAACATGACATTAAAATTTAATTCCTGACTCATGTTTCTCCATAAGTTCATTCCAAATTCATTAAACCTAGCATTATCATCATACATAAAATTTGATCTGATAATTGTAGTGTTTCTTCCTATATTTCCTCCACCAATCCATCCTTTTTCAATAACAGCCACATTAGTTATTTGATGTTCTTTAGCTAAATAGTAGGCAGTAGCTAACCCATGGCCACCACCACCAATAATTACAACATCGTATTCTTTTTTAGGTGTAGGATCTTTCCATGCCAAATCCCATTTTTCATGATTAGAAAAAGCATTCTTGATTAGGCTAAATACTGAATATTTTTGCATGATTAAATTTTATAATAATGAATATAAATAGTTCCTATTTTTTTTATATATAATTTTTAGATATTTCCAAAGCTCTTAAAAAGAGATACTAATCGAGCAGTTTTTGTATATTTAAAGAATTTTATGAGTGAAATAAAATCAGACATTCAAATTGCAAGAGAAGCTAAAATGCAACCAATCAAAGACATTTTAGCAAAAATAAATGTTCCTGATGAAAGTTCTGCCTTCAGCCCCATGGGGCGTCACATCGCAAAAATAAATTTAGAATACCTTGATAGTCTCAAGAGTAAAAAAGAGGGAAAATTAATTTTAGTGACTGCTATAACTCCTACTCCAGCAGGAGAAGGAAAGACCACAACCTCTGTAGGTCTAAATGATGGTCTTAATAAAATCGGAAAAAAATCTATCGTCTGTTTAAGAGAACCAAGTTTAGGTCCATCTTTTGGAATGAAAGGTGGAGCTGCTGGTGGTGGCTATGCTCAAGTTGTTCCTATGGAACAAATTAATCTTCATTTCACAGGTGACTTTCATGCAATTACATCTGCACATAATCTTTTATCTGCATTGATAGACAATCATATCTATTGGGGAAATAAACTTAATATAGATGTAAGAAGAATTGTTTGGAAAAGAGTTTTAGATATGAATGATAGAGCACTAAGATCAATTAATATTAATCTTGGTGGCGTCGCTAATGGATTCCCAAGAGAAGATGGTTTTGATATTACAGTTGCTTCAGAAATAATGGCCATCTTTTGCTTAGCTAATAATTTGGAAGATTTAGAAAATAGAATTGGGAATATTACTGTTGCTTACACAAGAGAGAAAAAACCAATATATGCTAAAGATTTAAAAGCACAGGGACCTATGACTGTTTTGTTGAAAGAAGCTATAAGACCAAACATAACTCAAACATTAGAAAATAATCCTGCAATAATTCATGGTGGGCCTTTTGCTAATATTGCACATGGTTGTAATTCTGTAATCGCAACTAAAGCCGGACTTAAATTAGCTGACTATGTGGTAACTGAAGCTGGGTTTGGTGCAGATCTTGGTGCTGAAAAATTTCTAGATATTAAATGTAGAAAATCTGATTTAAAACCAAGTTGTGTAGTTATTGTTGCTACAATTAGAGCATTAAAAATGCATGGTGGTGTAGCCAAAGATGATCTTAAAAATGAAAACGTTGAAGCACTTAAAAAAGGTTTGGTCAACCTTGAAAGGCATGTTGAAAATGTAAAAAAATTTGGTCTTCCTGTAGCGATAGCTGTAAATCATTTTATAAAAGATACTGACGATGAGGTAAAAGCTTTAGTTGATTTTTGTAATAAATTAGGAATAAAGGCAAGTCTTTGTACCCACTGGGCAAATGGAGGAGAAGGTACAAAAGAATTAGCTTCACATGTTGCTGATTTATGTGAAAAAAATGAAAATAAATTTAAATTTTTATACGAAAGTAAGACACCATTGTTTAAAAAAATTGAAACAATAGCAAAAGAAATTTACAGAGCCGATGAAGTTATTGCTGATACAAAAATTAGAGATCAACTTAAAAGTTTTGAAGAAGCAGGTTATGGAGAATTACCGATTTGTGTAGCTAAAACTCAGTACAGTTTTTCAACTGATCCTAATCTCAAAGGTGCACCTACAGGTCACTCATTACCAATTAGAGAAATAAGGCTTTCCTCAGGAGCTGAATTTATAGTTGTTGTCTGTGGAGCAATAATGACAATGCCTGGATTACCGAGGGTACCAGCAGCAGACTCTATTAAACTCAATAAAAAAGGTGAAATCGAAGGGTTATTTTAATTTAATTCGTTAAGCCAATTTTTAAGCTCTAACATTCTCTTTTCTTTATCTGAAACTGAAATTTCTTTTTTGATAAAAGCAATGTGTTTTTGAACTTCAGTGTCATCTTTAAATACTTTTCTACTTTCAATTAATCTTTCTTTTCTAAACTCAATAAGATTAATCATTTTTTCATAAGTTATTTCTGGATGGTATTGTAGCCCCCAAATTTTTGTCTTATTAACCTCAAAATATAAACCTTGAACTTTATTAATCTTGTTCGAGGCTAAACAAATTCCTTTATCAGGTATTTTTACCACCTCATCAAAATTGAATGCTGGGGAATTAAATTTTTTATCTTTATTTTTATAAAGCGGATGTTTTATCCCATTTTTGTTTATCTCTATTTCATTTGCTATACCAATATGTGAATTATCAGCCTTTTTGACTTGGCCACCTGCTGCTGTGACTGCTACTTGCATGCCCCAACAAATTGCCAAAATTTTCCCTACTTTATTTTGACAATTTTTCATGAATTCAATTTGCCTTCTAATTTCTGGAGTATCATTATAAATATTTAAACTACTTCCGCCCCAAATAAGACCATCATACTGCTCGAGTTGATCTGATATTAATTGAATATTTTGATCTGAAGAGGGGTTAACAACATCAAATGAAAGTTCATCAGTAAAATGGCTTAAGCTGTCCTTTAAGCTTTCTGTATGTGTTTGAATACCATTTTCTGAAAAGCTCTCATTTTCTTCTCTTAAGTTTCCCTCTACAATTAATATTTTTTTCATTCAAACAATTCTCCTGAAATGCTGTGCTGATACATTAGTTTAAGATCCTCTTGATTGATTTTTTTTGGATTACCACTAGTAGATGGATCTTCTAAAGCCATTAGAGATAATTTATTTAAATCTAGTTTGGAACAATCCATAATGTCAGATAGTTTATGGGGGATTGCTAAATCTTTTCTTAAATTCAAAATCCACGATAAAAAACTTTCAAAATTTTTATCTAAATCTAAATAATCACAAATTGAGATAATTTTTTTTTCTATAATAGATTTATTAAAAGTTAATACATATGGCATAAAAATTGCATTACTCAATCCATGATGAATATTATATTGAGCATTAACAGGATGGCTCAATGAATGAATTGCACCTAATCCCTTTTGAAAAGCTGTGGAACCCATTGACGAAGCTGCCAAAAGATTTTGTCTAGCCTCAATATTTTTTCCATCTTGGTATGCAACAACAAGTGAATTTTTAATAAGTTTCATTCCCTCTAAAGCAATACCATCTGCCATAGGATGAAAGCTTGGTGCACAATATGCCTCAAGATTGTGAGCTAAGGCATCCATCCCTGTTGCGGCAGTTAACCTTGGAGAAAGCTCAATAGTCAATTTTGGGTCAAGAATAACAATTGAAGGTAAAATTTTTGGATGAAATATAATTTTTTTAACACCAGTTTTTTTATTAATGATTGCAGATGCTCGACCAGTTTCAGATCCTGTTCCTGCAGTAGTCGGAATTGCAATTATTGGAAAAATATTTTTATCATTAGCTCTTTTCCAATAATCTCCAACATCCTCAAAATCCCAAATGGGTCTACTTTGACCTGACATAAAAGCTATAGCTTTCCCAACATCAATTGCACTTCCTCCACCAATCGTAATTACACCATCACAATCATTCTGTTTAAATTCTTTCACACCCTCATCGACATTCTCACCAAATGGATTTCCTGTAAAATTTGAAAATAATATTAATTTTTTAAACTTTTTTTTAATTTCACTAATTACCTCCTTAATAAATGGAAGATTTACTAAATCTTTGTCAGTAACAAATAATGGATTGTTAATCTTTAAATTATGGCAAGCTTCACCTAAATCTTTAATTCTATCTTTGCCCACCCAAACTGTTGTTGGATAATTCCAATTAGATTTCATATTTTTTTAAATGATTGTAAGTTTTCTATTATTCAATATTGCTTTAAATAAACTAATCATTAAAGGAATTTTTTTCTTATTAATTTTTCTCATAATATATGGGGCAATTTCTCTAACTAATTGTTCTCCTTCAACAGTGTCATTAGGCATAAATTTTTTTTTTGCATTTTTAAATGTATATCCTTTTCCTAAGTAACTGCCCATTTTACTATTTCTACCACCCGTAGCGCTAACATATAAATCACCCACACCAGCAAGCCCGAGTGTACTTGTTTCTTTTCCTTTAAAATATTTTGTCAAATATTTCATTTCATTAATTGATCTTTGAAATAAACTTGATGACGTATTTAGACTTTGACCAGCACCTATAATCATTGCATATATATTTTTAATCGCTGAGCAGACTTCAACACCGATAATATCTTTCGAGAATTCATTTAAATAATATTTTGTAGAAATTCTTTTTCCTATTTTTTTTGCATAATTAATATTTTTATTTGCAATTATTACACTTGTTTGATGTTTTCTCGCTAATTCTTTTGCTAAGCATGGACCTTTTAAAACTGAAATATTTTTTATCCCAGAAACTTTTTGAAGTTTTTCAGAAATAGTAAAAATTTTCTTACTCCTAGATATATATTTTAATCCTTTGGTAAGAACCAACAAAGGTGTATTAATATTATTTTTCTTCAACTCCTTACCAATAAAGTCTATTCCAGGTAAACTTAAAGCAATTACTATTAAATCAAATTTTTCTTTTAATAAATCACCAGAATATTTTCGAAATTTAAGTTTTTTTGGCAAATTCATTTTTAATGCAGAATGGTATTTTCTTTTTGAGGATAATTCTTTTATGAATTTTTTTGAGTAAGGCTCAGTAATTACTACATCGTTCTTATTTTCCAGGCAGGGAATTGTGAAAGCAGATCCCATAGCCCCTCCTCCAATTATTAAAAATTTTTTCATATTGATTTAAATTCAAAAATATTAATTAAACGAAAATTTAAAATGCAACACATACGTGAAAATTTTCTATGTCAATTTTCATATTAAGTCATTATTTTATTTTAAATTTTAATATTTTGTTAGTAAAATAAACTTAATTTTTATTAAATCTTATGAGTAAAGTAGCTATTATCGGTGCAGGTCCATGTGGCTTATCAATGTTAAGAGCATTTGAACAAGCAGAAAAAAAAGGTGAAAAAATTCCTGAAGTGATTTGTTTTGAAAAACAAGAAGATTGGGGTGGTCTCTGGAATTATAGTTGGCGAACAGGTTCTGATCAGTATGGAGATCCAGTTCCAAATAGTATGTATAGATATCTTTGGTCTAATGGACCCAAGGAATGTTTAGAGTTTGCTGACTATTCTTTTGATAAACATTTTGGCAAAGCAATTCCATCATTTCCTCCAAGGGAGGTACTATACGACTATATAGTTGGAAGAGCTAAAAGTGGAAATTTAAAAAATAAAGTTAAATTTAATACAAGGGTCATAAATACAATCTTTAAAAATGAAAAATTTGAAATTAGCTATCAAGACAAAGTAAATGATAAAATTTTAAAAGAAAATTTCGATTTTGTAATTGTCTCAACTGGTCATTTTTCTGTTCCATTTATTCCCGAATATGATGGAATGAAATCATTCCCAGGAAGAATTATGCACTCCCACGACTTTAGAGACGCAGAAGAGTTTAGAGGTAAAAATATTGTGGTATTAGGCAGTAGTTATTCAGCTGAAGATATTGCGCTTCAATGTAATAAGTATGGAGCAAAAAGTGTAACTATTGGATATAGACACAACCCAATGGGATTCAAATGGCCTAAAGGCATGAAAGAAGTCCATTACTTAGATAGACTAGATGGAAAGAAAGCTATCTTTAAAGATGGTACTAAACAAGAAACTGACGTTATAATTTTATGTACAGGATACTTACACCATTTTCCATTTTTAGAGGAAAACTTACAACTGAAAACAAGGAATAGACTCTATCCACCTAAATTATACAAAGGTGTAGTTTGGCAAGATAATCATAAACTAATGTATCTTGGCATGCAGGACCAATTTCATACATTTAATATGTTCGATTGCCAAGCTTGGTATGCTCGTGATGTAGTTATGGGTAAAATAAAAATGCCTGATAGTAAAGAAATTGAAAATGACATAAACAAATGGGTTGCAATGGAAGAAAAACTTGAAAATCCTGATCAAATGATTGATTTTCAAACAGAGTATACTAAGGAGCTACATGAAATGTCTGATTATCCTAAAATTGATTTTGAATTAATAAGAAAACATTTTAAAGAATGGGAACATCATAAAGTTGAAGACATATCAACTTATAGAGATAAATCTTTCTCATCCCCGGTAACAGGATCTGTTGCACCGGTTCACCACACGCCTTGGGCAAAAGCAATGGATGATACTTTAAAAACTTTTTTGAATAAATAATTAAGTTTTAATCAATACCTAGGTGTTTTTTTCTTTTTTCAACCCAAGATCTTATCAGATTATCAAATATAAGAGCTATAAAAGCTACACAAATACCAAGTGTTAACCCAATCCCAGCACCTTTTTTATCTGATAGTGCTTTTAATATATATTGTCCTAAATCTTCAGTGCCAATAAAAGCTCCAATAATTACCATGAATAAAGCAAATACAATTGTTTGATTTATACCAAGCATCATGTGAGGAAAAGCTAAAGGAAATTCTATCTTTGTTAATCTTTGAAATTTATTGACACCAGACATGGTTGCAGCATCGTGTAAACCAGCAGGAACACTCCTCAATCCCTCAATGGTGTATCTAGTAGCAGGTATTGTTGCATAAACTATAACAGCTATTAAAACAGATGTATCCGTAATACCAAATAACATCATCACTGGAATTAGATAGACAAATGATGGGAATGTTTGAAAAATATCACATACTCCTAACATGAAATTAGCAGAGCGTTTATTTTGAAAACATAATGTTCCAACTGTAAATCCAATAGTACAAGATACAATTACTCCAAATGTTGCCATATAAGTAGTTACTAAAGCCCTATCCCACCAAGGACTTAAGGCAATAAATAGTGTCAATCCACAAACAACTAAAGCTGAACGAATTCCACCAATTAGATATCCCGCACCAACAACTAAAACTATAGTTGCTACAGCTGGCATCCTTAAATATAAAGCCCTCATTGGTTGAAGCACCTCTTGAATGAGCCAAGTATTAAATGCTTTAATATAAACAAAAAAAGTATCAAAAATCCAATCAACCCCTTTATTCCAAAAATCAGCAGTTGATATTCCTTTATTGTGTGGAACTTCAAATAGATAATTAAAACTACCTTTAAATAAAAAGGTTCCAATATAAGCCAGTACTATTCCAACAATTACTGTTGCTGCAAAAAATAAGATATTTTTATTTCTTTGAAAGAATGTCAGATTACCAAAATAATCTGTTTGTTTATTAGCCCAAGCTAATGACATTTTATCTAATAAAATCGCTATTAAGCTAATACACAAGCCTGCTTCTAGTGCTAATCCTATATTTAACTGATTTAGCGCCAATAGCAGATTAAATCCTAAACCTTTTGCACCAATAAAAGCTGAAATTACTGCCATGGAAAAACACACCATAATGACTTGGTTAACACCAATTAAAATGTCTCTTCTTGCAGTTGGAATTAAAACTTTAAACATTAATTGCCAATTATTACATCCACTCATTCTTCCAGCTTCAATAACTTCTGGAGGTACTGCTCTTAAACCTAATATAGTTAATAATATCATTGGTGGTATAGCAACAACCATAGTGATTATAACTGCTGCATGATCACCAACTCCAAAAAGAACTAAAGCAGGAACCAACACCGCATATTGCGGCATAGTCTGCATCACTAATAATATTGGATATAAAGCCTTCTCGACACGTTTACTTTTAAATGCTGCTATTCCTAAGCCTAACCCAAAAATAAACGACAAGGGTGCTGCCACTAATATAAATGAAAGAGTTTGCATAGATGGTTTCCATTGACCAAATATTGAAATATAAATCATCGTTAAACCAGCAAACAATGCTAGACCTTTCCCGCTCACCTTATATGAAAGGATTGCTGCACCTGCTGCTACAATAGTCCATGGTAATCCTGGAAGTTCAGCCCAAGGATTTTTATCGATCCAATCCCAACTGCTAAATGCCACTATAGTTTCAAGACCACCTAATAAAACCTCTCTTATTAATTGTATTAAGAAAGTCATAAACGCTGTTAAATTTCTACTTATTTGTAAAACTATAGGACGACTTTTAAATTCTTGTGTATCTTCATTCCAAACCTCAATCGGCATCCATTCGTTCATTAAGAAAAACAAAGAGTCGTTTATCCAAATAGGTAGCCAGCCTAGTAATGGAGGTAACCGCCAAAAAACATCAAAGGCATAATATCTCACCTCTTTACCTAAAAAAACATAACTACTCTGATTTGGATCTTTTACAAATTCTGCTTGGCCACGGATAAACTTATATGTTTCTGGAACTTCAATAGCAAAACATAAAGCAAAAAATACTATTAATAAAAATAACCATTGAAATGTTTTGGGGTATTTTTTTAAAAATTCCATACTTAATTATTATTTTTTCTTCCTCCAAAAACTGTATTAATAATTTTAGTTGGGTTTATAGAGCCCACAATTTCATTTTTACTATCGATCACAGCTACGGCTTTTTCTTGAGTAAGAATTTTTTCTGCAACATTTTCGATTATTTCATCCTTTGAAACTTTTAAATCACCTAAATCATTTTTAGATGCATCCATTACATCTTCAATTAATAAAACTTTTTCTCTTGGAACCTCTTCTGTAAACTTTCGTACGTACTCTGTGGCTGGATTTAAAACAATATTAGCAGGGGTATCTAATTGCTCAATTATACCATCTTTCATAATTGCGATACGATCAGCAAGTTTTAAAGCTTCATCAAAATCATGAGTAATAAACATAATTGTTTTTTGTAATTTTTCTTGAAGTCTTAAAAATTCATCTTGCATTTCTTTTCTTATTAAAGGATCTAAAGCTGAAAATGGTTCATCTAAAAACCAAATATCTGGTTCGACTGCCAAAGATCTAGCGATACCAACTCGTTGTTGCTGTCCTCCAGATAATTCTCTTGGAAAATAGTTTTCTCTTCCATCAAGTCCAACTAGCTTGACCATATCCATTGCTTTACTGATGCTATCCTCAGTTTTAATACCTTTAATCTGAAGTGGAAAAGCGATGTTCTCCACAACTGTTTTATGAGGCAGTAAAGCAAAGCTTTGGAAAACCATACCCATTTTATTTCTTCTTAGCTCAATAAGCTCTTTGTTGTTTAGTTGTAATAGATCTTGTCCTTCAATGAAAATTTTACCACCTGTTGCATCTGTTAATCTAGATATACATCTCAATAATGTTGATTTACCTGAACCAGATAAACCCATCACAACTAACATCTCACCTTTTGAGACTTCAAATGATGCGTTATTTACACCTACGATACATCCATTTTCTTGAAAAGTTTTGGCGTCAACATTTCCATTTGACTCTTGAAGCATTTTTTTGGCATTTGATCCAAAAATTTTGTAGACATTTTCACATTTGATTACTGTCTCAGCCATAAATCTTAATTAAGTTATATGAAAATAAGGTAAAATTAAATCCATAATATTGTAACCATTTCCCCTTAAAAATTTTTAATAAAATAAACTCTAGTATCAATTCCAGTACTTAAGAAACTTAGAGCTTCACCACTAACAGTTATCGACTCATTTACTCCTACATTATTTCCACTTACTGTAAAACCTGCAAAACACTTATTTTTTGTGTCATCCCATTTTACAAACGTCTCGTCAATTTTATTTCCGTTAATTGTATAAATTTCATGAGCTCTAAAATTTAAAAAATTTGCACCCATTATCGCACGTTGTGGGATCAACTTTGTTGCCTTACAAACTTGTTCATATACTTCATCACTTAGTTTAAAATGATCAGTGCCATCAAATGTAACTAGTATGCCAGAAGGAAGTTTTGAAATAAGCTCACTGAGTTTTTTCTCCTTAGCAATTCTTTCCTCCTCAAGTTTCATTTTTCTTACCAATTCATCACCTCCCCCAAACATAATGTTTAAAACGAAAAAAGATGATATGACTATTAGGATAATAATTACTAACCCACCAAATTGTTTAG
>CABZTG010000018.1 GCA_902528645.1 uncultured Pelagibacteraceae bacterium
ACGGAAGGACTATTCAGTGTGGCTCATGTAATCATGTTTGGTTTTACAATCCTAGAATTACAGATTTTAAAAAAGAAAAAAAACAGGATACTAAAATTAACATCTCAGAAAAATCAGCTAAAAATCAAATAAAAGAGAATGTACCAAAGATTTTTGGGGGAAAAAATTATTCTAATTTAAAAGATAAAAAAAATTACGAAATAACGAAATATAAGCCAAAAAAAAGTTTATCTTTTACTAAATTGCTTTCGTATCTAATTGTATTGCTGGTAACCTTTGCTGGTTTATTAGTTATTATAGATACTTTTAGTACATATTTGTATGAAATATTCCCTTCACTTGAGCTCGTTATATTTAGTCTTTTTGAGATATTGAAAGATATTAAATTATTTATTAAAGACTTAATCTAATCATGATTAATTACTTATCTAAACCTTTTAAATGGTTTTTTAAACTTGAAGCAGCTAGCGGTCTAGTGTTGTTATTTGCAGCTATAATAGCATTAATAATTAGTAACTCAAATTTATCTAATTTATATTTTTCAACTTTAGATAAATATATATTTGTTGGTATTAACAATTTTGGATTAAAACTATCTGTTTTACATTGGATTAATGATGCCTTAATGGCAATATTTTTTTTCTTTGTTACTTTAGAAATAAAAAGAGAATTTTTACAAGGTGAACTATCAAATATAAAACAAGCATTACTTCCAATAATAGCTGCTGTGGGTGGGATGTTGGTTCCAGCATTATTTTATGTTTTTATAAACTTCGGTGATAGCGAAACTATGAATGGATGGGCCATTCCTTCTGCTACAGACATTGCTTTCTCGCTTGGTGTATTATCTCTATTAGGAAAGAGAGTACCATTATCTCTAAAAGTTTTTTTAACTGCTTTGGCAATCATTGATGACTTAGGAGCGATTGTTATCATTGCTTTATTTTATTCAGGCGATTTGAGTATTAAATACTTAACGCTTATGCTTTTGGCTTTTATTGTCCTGTTAGTAATAAATAAATTTGATATTAAAAAATTTTTACCTTACTTAGTTATAGGTATATTTCTTTGGGACTTTACACATAATTCAGGTATTCACGCTACTATTGCGGGAGTTTTATTAGCTATTACAATACCTCACCGAAAGAAAGAAAAAGATTTTTCTTTGTTAATCAAAGTTGAACATGCAATAAGTCCCTACGTAGCTTTTGGTATTATGCCTTTATTTGCTTTTGCAAATGCAGGAGTATCTCTAGAGGGCTTATCTTTTAGTTCTTTGTTAGACAAAGTGCCACTTGGCATTGTATTAGGATTATTTGTAGGTAAACAATTAGGTGTCTTTGTATTTTCATATGTATCAATAAAAACAAAAATTGCTCAAATGCCAAACAATTCAAATTGGTATAACTTTTATGGTGTGGGAGTTCTAACGGGTATTGGTTTTACAATGAGTCTTTTTGTTGGAAATTTAGCTTTTGTTGAGAATATGCAATATATGGATGGTGTAAAAATAGGAGTTCTAACTGGGTCACTTTTATCCACTTTATTTGGTTACTTCTTAATATTACTTACACCCAATAAATGACAAAAAAATTTATATTAGGTCTTACAATAATTATGTTTTTTTTTAAAAACTCAGCTGATGCAAATTATGAAAAAACCTTTTTTGATTTAAATATTGAGAGTATATCGGGCGAAGTAATAGATTTTAGTGATTTCAAAAATAAAGCAGTATTAATTGTAAATACTGCAAGTTATTGTGGATTTACAAGTCAATATGAAGATCTTCAAATTCTTTGGGATAAATATCAAAAAAAGGGTTTAGTTGTTCTTGCAGTACCATCAAATTCATTTAATCAAGAAAAAAATAAAAATTCAGAAGTTAAAGAATTTTGTGAAGTAAATTTTAATATCACCTTTCCACTTTCAACAATTACAGAGGTAAAAGGAAATAATGCACATGAGTTATTTAAATGGGCTAAAACTAATCATGGTAGCTCAGCAGTACCAAAATGGAATTTTCATAAGATTTTAATAAACAAAGAAGGAAAAATCGAGGACACATTTTCCTCTTTCACTAAGCCATTATCAAATAAAATAATTAATAAAATAGAGAGTATTTTATAAATTTAGAGTAAGCCCATCGAAAGCAGGTATTGTATTTTTTGGTAAAATTTTCTTAAGAACTTTGTAATCTAATACAGGGGATAGATTAGTTAAAATAGCTTTTCTAGGTTTAAACCTTCTTATCATAGAAAGAGAGGTCTCTAAATTAAAGTGTGATGGATGGTAATCATACCACAGACAATCTATAATTAAAAACTTCAAATTGTTGAAATATTTAAAATCTTTAGCGTAAATTTTACTTACATCACTAATGTAAGCCAATTTCTTATCAATAATAAAGCAATTAGATTTAACTTTTCCATGTTCAACTTTAATTGATTTAATAGAAATTTTTTTTTTATTATTAGATGTAAAAAAGCTTTTAGGTAATCTATGCAGTTTTAATGTGGCAGGATACTCTCTAGAATAGCTTTTGAATATATATGAAAAACTATTTTTCAAATATTTAGAGGTAAATGGATCAGCATATACACTGATTTGATTTTTGCTACTTAAATAGAATGATCTTAGATCATTAATTCCATGTGTTTGATCACCATGCATATGCGAAAAGAGCACTTTATCTATTTTTCTAATCTTATGTCTTAATAATTGTTGACGTAAATCAGGTGAAGTATCAATCAAAATATTTTGATTAGAGGTTTTTAATAGTGCAGAACATCGTGTTCTATAATTTTTCTTAATTTTAGAATCACAATTACCAAAAAAACCATCTGGTCTTGGTACACCCATTGAACTACCACAACCGAGTATTATAAACTTCATATAATTTTAATTAAAAAAAAGATTATTAAAATTATTAGTGGTAATTTTAATAAGTTCAGATTTCTCAATACCCTTTATTTCTGCAAGTTTGGCTGCAGTAAAATCTATAAATGATGGTTCATTTTTTTTTCCTCGATTTGGTACTGGAGCTAAAAATGGACTATCTGTTTCAATAAGAATTCTATCTAATGGAAGAAACTTAAATGTATTCTGAAGGTCTAAAGAATTTTTAAAAGTAATAATACCACTTGCAGAAAAATAAGAGTTAAATTTTAAAAGCTTTTCTGCAAATTTTTGAGATCCTGTGAAACAATGCATCAAAATTTTTAAATTTTCATCTTTATACTCATTTAATACTTCATAAGTTTTTTCCTCAGCATTTCTTGAATGAATAATTAATGGTATATTTGCTTTCAATGCAGCTTTAATGTGTATTTTAAAACTTTCTATTTGTTTATCTCTATCTGAATTATCATAATAAAAATCTAGACCAGTTTCCCCTACCCCAATAATTTTTTTATTTTCATCTAAATTTTTTGTAAAAAATTCTGAGTTGACGTTATTTTTATCTGCCTCATGCGGGTGTATTCCAATTGTACCAAATATAATTTCATCCTTATTTACAATTTCTTTAACTCTGGAAAAGCTTTCAATAGATGTTGAGATTGTTAATAATTTTTTAACACCAATTTCTTTTGATCGCTGTATAACATTTTTTAGATCACTAAATAATGGCTCATGATCTAGATGACAATGTGAATCAATCATTTTCTTTTTCTATTTTGTTAAATAATATATCAATTTTATTAATAGCACTTCCTTTTTTTAAAAATTCATTACTTCCAATTGTCTCAAAAATTACATCTTTTTCTTGAAGATTGAAAATCTTAAGTGCTTTAAGAGATGATTGCGGAATGATAGGATATAATAAAAACGTTACTTTTCTAACAATTTCAAGAGTTGTATAAACTATTGTATTTAACCTAATTTCATTATCTTTTTTTTTCCACGGCTCTTGGTCATTAAAATATTTATTGGCTTCAAATAATCGATTTACAATATAATCAATATAATAGTTAATATTTTGATTATCTATTTCTGATCTTAACTTGTTTAAATTCTGACTATATTCATTTAAAACTTTTATATCATCATTTTCAAATTTAATTTTTTCTGGCACCTTGCTATCACAATTTTTAATTACAAATGCAGATACGCGTTGACATAAATTACCAAAATTATTAGCTAAATCACTATTAATACAATCCTCTAATCTTTCTTGAGAAATATTACCATCATTACCAAATGAAACTTCTTTTATTAAATAATATCTTAAAGGATCCAATCCATATTGTTTTATAATTTCTAATGGATCCAATATATTTCCTTTTGATTTAGACATTTTTTCCTCATTAGATAATATCCATCCATGTCCATAAACTTTTTTTGGAGGAGTAATTTTTGCAGCCAATAGGAACGCAGGCCAATATATTGCATGAAATCTTAATATATCTTTTCCAATCAAGTGAACAGATGCTGGCCAAAATTTTTTATATAAATCATCATCTTTATTAGGATAATTTAAAGCACTAATATAATTAGTGAGAGCATCTAACCACACATAAATTACGTGTTCATCATCATTTGGGACTTTTATACCCCATGAAAAACTTTTTCTACTCACTGACAAATCTTTTAATCCGCTTTTAACAAAACTTATGACTTCATTTTTTCTAGATGCTGGAGAAATAAAATCAGGATTTTTTTCATAAAATTCTAATAATGGCTTTTCCCACTTAGATAATCTAAAAAAATAAGATTCCTCATCAACCCATTCAACAGGAGATTTAGATGATATAGCCACTTTTTGATTATCAAGATCTTCAATTTCATCCTCATTGTAAAACGCTTCATCCGATACTGAATACCAACCAGAATATTTTGATAAATAAATGTCATCATTTTTTTTTAATTCTTCCCATAAATATTGAACAGATTTTATATGTCGAGACTCGGTTGTTCTTATAAAATCATTATTTGTTAAATTTAGAGTTTTTGATAAATTCTTGAATGTTTTGCTAATTTCATCGCAGAATATTAATGGCTCAACTCCTTTTTTTTCTGCAGCTCTTTGAATTTTTAAACCATGCTCGTCAGTCCCGGTCAGAAAATAAACTTTATATCCATCTATTCTTTTAAACCTAGCAAAAAAATCAGCAATAATACTCGAATAAGCATGTCCCATATGAGGTTTGGCTGAAGGATAATAAATAGGTGTTGTAATATAATAATTTTTATCCATTTAAAAGCTTTGAATTTATTTCTAAAAATAAAGATTCATCATCTAAATTGAATTTCTTAAAATCATTTATTCTTTTCAAAAAATAATTGTAAGCATCTGAATTTGAAACTGAAATATTTTTTATCAAAAACAATTCAAGTATAGTGTAAACAAATGTTTTAGATTGCTTATCATCTTTATAAATATTTTCACTTATCAATTTTAACAAAAAATCTTTTAAATTTATTTCTTTTAAATCAATTTTTTTTTCTTCAGAAAATTTTAAAAGATTATAAATTTCCCCAGGTGTAGAATAATAAGTTAATAAATCTCTATTTATAAGATCTTCAATATTTTTATCAAAAAAAAACGAGCTAATTTCATTAATCTTATCATTTTCTAATGATAAATTGAAATTAAGACAACGAGATAGAAGAGTTGGAATTATTTTCTTATTACTATTAACTAAAATAAAAAATATATTCTCGTTTGGTTCCTCAAGAGTTTTTAATAATGCGTTAACTGAATTTAAATTCAAATATTCAATATTATCAATTAAAACAAATCTTGGCTTATTATTAAATGAAGACTTATTCAGTTGAATTATCAGTTCTCTAATTTGTTCTATATCTATGCTATTTTTATCAGGATTAATGTCTATTAAATTGAAATTTGGACAAGAACCATTTTGAATTAATTTAAATGAGCGATTATCTGGATTTATCTTAAATTCAATTAGATCATAAGGCATTTCTTCATCTTTTGATAAAACAAAATTAATTAAATGATAAGCAAGAGTACATTTGCCTATACCTTTTTGACCAGTTAATAAAATCTTTGATGGCAATCTTTTTTGATCAAATAATTTAGCAAAAAATAAAAGATTATCATGTAATCCATAAAGATTTATTTGGCTGTTAGGATATAAATTCATTTTACTAATTTTTCAATTTTATCAATTATGATTTTTTTGTTTAAATCTATAGGAAGATTTGAATTGATTATTTTATATCTTTTTTTATTTTTTGATATTCTTAAAAAACCATTTTGTACTTTTTTGTAAAATTTTTCTTTGAATTTATCGTAACGATTAAGTTTTTTTCGTTGTTTCAATCTTTTTTGCATATTGGTTATATTAACAATACTCAAAAATGTAAAATCTACTTTAAATGATTTTAAAATATGATTATTAATCTTTTTAATAATATCTAAATCAATACCCATTCCAAAATGTTGATAAGCAATTGTAGAGTCGGTAAACCTATCAAGTAAAATTATCTTTTTTCTAAAATTTTTTTTTAAATTATCAATATTCTCACTTCTGGCCGCTAAATAAAGTAACAAATCAGAATTTTTATTGAAATTTGATTTCTTATCTAAAATTAATTTTCTAATTTTTTCTGAGTTTTTATTGCCTCCTGGTTCTCTTATCTTCACATGTGGTATTTTTTTTCTTTTTAAATATTTAGAAACATTATCAATATGAAAAGTTTTTCCACTACCTTCAATACCTTCAAAGGCTATAACAATTTTTTTAGACATCACCCCAAATCAAATAATTTAAAGATTTCATTAATCTTGAAAAAATATTTACTTTGTTAACTTGTTCTTTTGCCAAAAGATCATATTCATCAATTAATTCATCATCGTAAATGATCTTGAGTTTCGCTAAAACTTGATCTTTACTAATTGGAGCTTCTACAGGTCCTTCATATAACATTTTAACTTTTAATAGTTTTTTCTTACCTTTTTTTATAACTTTATAGATATTTTCTTTAGTATAGACTTTAACAAAATCCTTTTTTCCTAACCATACATCAACGCTGTCAAAATCTTCTCCCGATTTATTTATCTCTACTAAATCAAAATTTGTTAAACCATATGTCAATAGTTTTGAGCTCTCTCTAGATCTAGAATTTTTAGTTTCGAAGCCACTAGCTACTGCAATAAGCCGTCTACCTTTTTTTTCTAATGATGATGCCAAAGAATATTTTTCTACTGCTAGATATCCAGTTTTAATACCATCTGCACCAATATTTTTATATAGAAGTGGATTTCTATTTCCTTGAGTAATTGGGTCGCCACCAGTTCTATCCCAAGTAAATTCTTTTTCACTGAACCACTCGTAATATTCTGGATAGTTTTTAATTAAATAATGAGACATTATCATTATGTCTTTTACTGTTGAATAGTTGTCAGGATCATTAATTCCAGATGAGTTTGCAAAATTTGTATTACTCATACCAATTTCTTGTGCTTTGGAAGTCATCATAATTGCAAATTCCTCTTCAGTTCCCGCTATTCCTTCAGCTAATGCAACACAAGCATCGTTTCCTGAGGCAACAATAATACCTCTGAGTAAATTTTCTACACTTACTTCATCATTAACCATAACAAACATTGAGGAATATCCAGATGTTGATAATCGCCAAGCTTTCTCCGAAATAATAAATTTTTCATCTAAAGTTAAATCGCCTGATTTAATCAAATCGAAAGCAATAATAGATGTCATTATTTTTGTCATTGAAGCAGGATAAATTGATCTATCTGGTTCTTTTTCATATAAAATTTCACCAGATAAAAAATCTTGTAGGATTGCCGTTCTTGCTTTTATGTCAATATTAGAATGTGCATTATAAGAAATAAAAAGAGTTATAAAAATTGTAATTAGAAAATTTTTAAACATTTTTTAATACTTCTAAGTTTTCGAAATTAAGAGTTTTTAACTTTTCAAATGACTCTTTCAAACTTTTTATATCATTAAAAGGACCTATTAATACTCTAAATTTAGTTTGTGATAATTTCTTAATTTTAGTGTTTTTAATTGAAGTTTCATCTTTGATTCTAGAAATCATCGTTTTAGCAGTAGATTTATAATAAAAATCAGCAATCTTTATTGAGTAAGAGAATTTTTCTTTTGTGGTTTTTTTTTCTTTTTTCTTAGTTTTGCTTAAATCATTAATTTGAATACCATCAATTGGCGCCTTTTCAGCAACTTTTTTTTCCTCGTCAAATGTTTTACTTTTTTTTGCAATAAAAGTAGAATTTCTAGATATTAAGACTATTTCTAATAGTGGTTCATTTAAATCAAGATCTAAATCTTCAGCAATTCTTTTAGATATAACAGAATTATAAAAATCTGAAAATTTTTGGTTATTAGATTTTACTTCTGCAATTAAAGACTTTCCATTTTTTGGGTTTGTAATCTTAACAGCAGACTTTCTTTTTAGTGATTTATGATGGATCATTAATGATCTATCGTCTAATTTTTTAATTTTTTTTACATTTTCATCAAAAATTAATGCAAAGCCACTATTGCTATATTTTTTTTCTATTTTTGTTTCAATCTTATCAGGCTTCATTGCAACCTGTTCACAACCTATTAAAAAAATTGATAATAAAAGTATTAATAAAATTTTATAATTCATTTTTAAATTTATCTTTTAAGGTACAAACTGCTAAAGCAAATCTTAGAGATCTATTCCATTGGAGAATTATTTCATAGTTATCAAATACAATATATGCAGGGTTCAAAGTATCTGCTCCAGGAATAATATCTTTATCTGGGGTAATTATTGCAACATTATAATTTGATTTCAAAAAGCTTATATCATCATAATTATTAATATATTTTTTAAAAAATCCTAATTTTTTTTTATTTTGAAGTTTTTTAGCAGAAACGTTTAAATACTTTTTTGGAATATTTTCTTTAAGATCTATTCTATAAAAACAAGGTGAGTCTTTTTTCCAACCAATTTTTTTGAGATAATTAGCTGCAGAAGCATAAGCATCGTGAGAATTTTTTAAATCAATATAATTATCAGTATTAAAATCAATTGCATGATTTTTTATAGTTGAGGGCATAAATTGAAAAAAACCAAATGCACCTGCCCATGAACCATATAATGATTTATAATCTATTTGATTTTCATCAATTAATTTTAGTAAAATCAAAAGCTCTTTAGTAAAAAACTCAGATCTTCTTTTATCATAACTCAATGTTGCTAAAGAGGAAAGAATATCCATTTTTCCAACATAAGTTCCATAATTAGTTTCAATACCCATCAAAGACAACAATAATTCCTTCTCAATCTCAAACTTATTTTCAACAACATTAATCAAATCTTTATTATCTAAATAGAAGTCAATACCTTTATTTAATTTTTTTGCAGAAGATCTTTTTGATACATAAGTTTTAGTGTCTTCATAGAATTCAGGTTGATACCTGTCATATTTTATAACATTTGCTAAGAACTTAGTATCTGTCATTACAAGATCAAAAGTTTTCTCAGAAATATTATTTGCTAAAGCTCTTTGTTTAAAATCTTTTTTCCACTTTTCAAAATTAATACTTTCATTTGCAAATAAACTAGAGTTAAAAAAAAATAGAATTAAAAAAAAAATGTTAATTTTTTTCATATAAATCATTTAAATATATAATTACAGCAATCCAAATAATAATAAAACTTAGAAATTTAACTAATGAAAAATCCTCACCATAATAAAAATAACCTAAAATGAACTGTAATGTTGGCGTAATATAAAATATCATTCCAGTAGGACCTAATCCAATTAACTCAACCCCTCTTACATAGAGAAACAAAGGAATCACAGTCATTGGACCAGCTAAAAGTAAATATAGACTTAATCCTGGATTACTTAAATTAAAGTCGTTTAGACCATTATTTGCGATTATATAAAATGCAACTAAAGCAAAAGGAAAAATATACAAGCTTTCAATTAGCAGTCCAATATCAGTATCAATTTCAATTTTTTTTCTTACTAAATTATAAAAGGCCCAACTAAAAGCTACAATAAGACCAACCCATGGCAAAGATTTAAGATTAAAAAAGATTAAAATTAATATTGATATAAAAACTAAAATAATTGAAAAAATTCTTTTGTTATTGAGTTCTTCTTTAAAAAAAATATATCCTAAAAGAACACTAATAATTGGCATTATAAAATAACCAAAACTAGCATCAATAATCCTCTCCGATGCAACAGCATAAATCCATATTGACCAATTAACAAAAATTAAAAAACCAGACAAAAATAATGCAATTAATTTTTTTTTATCTTTAATTTCTTTATAAAAAATTTTCCACTTGGATAAAAATGTAGTGGTAAAAATCAACATTATTGCAGTCCATAAACATCTATGGACAACTAATTCAGTATGGCCAATAAAAGAAACAGACTCGAAATATATAACGCCAATAAATCCCCACCAAAAGGAACCCAATGAAGTTAACAATAATCCTCTATTAAAATCTTTGTTCATTGAAAATTTAAAGAATTAAATTTAAGTTTAATAAGACTATATATTGATAATTTAATTATAAATACTTAAAATAAACTATGTTTAAAAAAAATTTTATCATAAATCTTTTTTTAATCTTTTTTTTTCAAATTAACATAATTTTAGCTGATGCTTTTGACTCTAAAATTGATGAAATAAGAGCTGAAATTAACAGAAATGATTTAAAGTCAGCGATAAATCTATTAAAGAAAATTAAGGTAGGCAACGATACTCAGCAGGATAAAGTTCACATCTTGTATGGTGATATTTATCTAAAAATCAATCAAACTATTAAAGCAGAAGAGTTTTATGAAAAAGCTTTTTTTACGACGAACAAGTATGTTGAGTCTTTAAGTTTAGTCGGGTTAGCTGAGGTAAAATTAATTCAGGGAAAAATTGATAAATCTATAAAATTATCAAAACAAGCAATTTCAATAAATCCAGATTTAATAAGACCAAAAATCACATTAGCTACTGCACTCACAAGAATTGGTGAAGGACAGCAAGCCATAGAGATATTACAAGAATTACATAATAACCAAAAAACTGCAGCTGTTTCTTTAGCAATTTCAGATTATTACATTTCATTTAATGATATTGATGCAGCTATTAATATTTTAGAAAATTATCTTAAAAGAAACCCAAGTCATATTAGAGTTTTAGATCAAATAGCTAGTTTGTATTTATTTAAAGGCGAAAAAGAAAAAGCAATAGAAGCTAAGCTAAAAGTTTATAAATTCCACGAACTTAATAAAGATAAAAAGAAAATACTCTCAACAAAATCTTGGATATTATCAGTTGATCCCACTTATTTTGATGAGCCAGTAGTAATTGAAAAAGCTGAAGAGAAAAAAATTAGGAAATACAGACAAAAAGAAATTGAAAACTATGATGAGAAGAAAGTTAAACCAGATTATGAAGATTTTGTTTTTGCGCCAAGTGGAATTGGAAGTGGGTTTGTTGTTGGAGATGGTAAATTTGTAATAACGAATTATCATGTTGTTCAGACTGCAAAAAAGATTGCTGTCAGAAATGGAACGGGTATAGTAAGTGAAGCAAGTATTGCTGATTATTCCAAAGATTACGATCTTGCAATTTTAAAATTAAAAAATCCCTATCCAAAAAAATTTGCTATTGATAGTAAAAATTTTGCTGAGCCTAAAATAGGAGCTGATGTAATAAGTATCGGATTTCCAGGTATAGGTATAACATTTGATCAACCAACCATTACTCAAGGTATTATAAGTAAGATTTTTGATGATGAAACTGGTATTATGCTTACCACTGCAGCCATTAATCAGGGTAATAGTGGTGGCCCAATTTTTAATTTAGAGGGTAAATTAGTTGGAGTTAGTTTTGCAACATTAGATAAATTAGAAGTTCTAATGACCACAGGTCAAATCCCCTCTGATATGGGTTTTGCTATCAAAAGTAATATGATTAAAAAGATATTTCCATATGATAATAAAATTTTACCTCAATCAGCAAAATTTGATAAATCTACTCTTTATGAAAAAATGTTACCCAGTATCGCTCTTATAGCTGTATCAGATCAATGAAACGATTAATTATAATTTTCTTACTTCTTAATTTTTCAGCCATGGCTGAAGTGGTAATCTCTGAAGGAAAATATATTTATAGTGGTAACATGAGTGAAAATGAGGGTTGCACTCTTGCTAAACAAAGAGCAAAATTAAAAGCATTAGAGAAAGTTTCGGGGCAAAGAATATCATCAGATGAAATTGAAATGTGTTCAGATATCGATGGAAAAACATCTTGTGAAAGAAATCAATTTTTCTTAAGTTCATTTGATAGTGAGATAACCAATTTACAAGAGCTTAAAAAAGACATTTCAGTTCAAAAAATAGAAGGTGCAGATGAACAAAGTTATATCTGCACTATCAAAATTCAGGCAGAAGTAATTAAAATTACAAAAACTTTAGATAATAGTTTTGATTTTAATGTCAAATTAAATGAAAAAAATTTTAAAGAAGGAGATGAACTTAAAATTGATTTAGTATTAAATAGACCTTTATATGTTAGTATATTTCAAATATTACCTTATGAAGAAAAAGACTACCAAGTTTATAAAATATTTCCAAATAAATTAGATAATAAAAATTTTGTAGATGTAGATAATTTAACAATTCCAAAAAAAGGTAAATTTCAAATTTACTTTCCTGAAAACTTTAATAAAAAAAATGTAGATGAATATTTGTTCATTATAGGGTCTGAAAAAGAGATAAATTGGCTTGATAAATATACAAAATTTGAAGACTTAAAAAATGCTTATATAAAGGAAAAATTTATAATATATAAGTATAAAGGATATACAATTTACAGATAATGAATAATTTAAGAAAAATATTACTATCTTTATTTCTTGCTGTTTTAATAAATATTTCAGCCCAAACAATAACTTTTGCTCACGGGGTTATAAGTGCTTTTAGTATTTTCACTAATGTAATGGCTGATGAGCATACAGCTGAAAAAGCAGTAATTAAAGAATTAAAAATAAAAATTTACAATCTAGATAGTGAACCTGTAAAAAGAAAATTAGTTCAATCTGATAAGAAATATATAATTGCCTTAAAAGAACAGCTTAAAGAATTAACTGAAGCAGAAGAAGAAAAAAATAAAAAAACTGCTGAACAACAAAAGAAAGACGCAAAGGAAAATAAAAGACAGGCTTTAAAAAAAGAAATTGAAGATGAAATTACTGCTCTTGGATTTGAACCCGTAACACAAAAAAAAGAAAAAGAATTTGCCAATGATGAGGAAATTCAAGCTCTTGAAAAACAATTAGATGAAATTAAGAAACTAAAAGCGAAAGAAGAAAAAGAAATTAAAAAACAAAAAGAACAAGAGGAAAAAGAAACTGCTGAAAAACAAAAAAAAGATGCAAAAGAGAATAAAAGACAGGCTTTAAAAAAAGAAATTGAAGATCAAATAATTGCTCTTGGAGTTGAACCTGTAACTAAAAAAAGTGAATTTGCTGATGATGAAGAAATTCAAGCACTTCAGAGTCAACTTGAAGAAGTTAAAAAAGCAAAAATAAAAGCCTTAAAAGATAAATATGATGAACTAAAAAAAGCGAAAGCTGAAAAAGAAAAAGAAGAAAGATTAAAAGCTTTAAAAGAAGAAATTGAAAGTGAAATCATAGCACTAGGTGCTAAACCTGTAACACAAAATAGTGAGTTTGCTGATGATGCAAATATCCAAGCTTTAGGTAAACAATTAGAACAATTAAGGATAGAGGCAGAAAGCAAAAAAGCTGCTGAAAAACTTGAAAGTGACAGACAAGAGGTAATTCAAGTAGTCAGAAAAGAGATTTTAGAATTAGGTGAAACACCAATTTCAGAATACGTAGTTAATAATGAGGATGAATTTATTAAAGCATTAAATAGTCAACTTGAAGAAATTAAAAAGATTAAAGCTCAAGAGGAAAAAGAAATCCAAGAGTCTATTCCTGAATGGTTTATCATGATGCCTAAGGCTAATGAAAAAGTAATCTATGTTAGAGGTACAGCTGTTGTAGATACTCTGCAAGGCTCAATAGACTCAGCAACTAATGCTGCTTTGAGAGAACTGGGGAAAAAACTGGAGACAAGACTTAACACAAAAGTTAATGAAACAGTAATTCAAGCTGGTATTGGAGAAGATATAAAAACAAAATCTGAAATGGAAAGAGTTTCAACTTTAGTTGTAAAAGAAGTGACTATCAGTGGTTATGAAATCGCAAAAACTAAAATGTTTAAAATGGATAACGGCAAATACAGAAGTTTCATATTATTAGAGTATCCTGTAGGAAATCTATACAAGGCATTTATTAATCGATTAGAAAATTCTAAAGAGATCAAAGAGTCTCTGATAGCAATCAAAAATACAGATACCTTTAAAGAATTAGAAGCTTATGTAGTTGACTTTGCTGGAGCTTAAATATTAATTCAAACTAACTAGAACTTTATCTTTATCACCACTTAATTGTGGATTTTGTTGTCTCCCTAATTTGGAAGATTTATCTTTTACTTTATCACTTAAATAAGAATAAAGTTCCCCTAATGTGATATTTTTGTCATTATCACTATCTGCATTACCACTTAAGCCCTCCATAAGATAATAACTAAACATACCATGTTCTGCTGCCTCCAAACCATTTGCAATCTCATTATTCGCAGCTGCAGTAATAAGATTAATATTAATTGGAATAGTATTTTCTTCAGCCACAATCTTCAGGGGTCGAGCACTAGCAATTAACATCTTATTTTCTCGAGTTAATCCACTATAACAAGTATCTAAAAATGCTGTTACTGATTTTGGATTACTTTCATTTATAATTGAAAACAATTCAGATCTTTTGATAGATGTATCATCTAATAATGAAGGTTCTCCATCATAAGGTAATAAATATAAGTCTTTTTGATTGTCAGATACTAAACCATGACCAGCAAAAAATAGATAGACGTCAGTCTCTCCATTTTTAATTTCATTTTGTAACCATCTTTTAATAGTTTTTTTTATTTCAACAAAATTTGCAGTTTCATTGATCAATAATTTAATCTTATCTCTGGATACACCTAAACTTCGATAAGCAAAATCTGAAAACATTTTGGCATCATTATCTGCATAGATTGCTAATGGTATATTCTTGTAATTTGTAATACCAACTATAAGTGCTACGGAATTATTGTTTTCTCTTGCATTAATTTTAGTTGGATTTAGTGAAGGTAATTTAACTATATTTTCAGATTGAGTTATTTCTTCTCTATCAATAACAATTATACGAGAAGATTTATTTGCAAATTTATCTATTGCTTCAACAGATAATTTCAAGCCATCATAAGGAACGTAAAGAGCCATCTCAAAATTTCCCTTACCATCAAGTGTGATAGGTTCATTATCTATTTTCACTGATGATATTTGACTATCATCTGTAATTTGACCTGATAAAACAATTTGATCATTTTTAGCAATCAATTTTCCAGGTATATCAATTTTAGGTCCAGTTTTATCTTTATTAGATGTTTCAATTTCATCATTCGGCGCTGATATTTCAACAATATTACCTTTTGCTATCTCCCTTTCTTTAATAGCCTCAACTCTTTGTTGGACAATTTCTCCTAAAACTTCTTGTGCGCTTGTAAAATCATAACAGATATTAACAACTCCTGTTTGTGATGCTTGTTTAATACATAGATTTCTCAAGGAATTTGTCACTAGAACTGTAAAAGATCTGTATTCGTCAACAGAACTAAAACTTTCACTATAATATAAATGTGAATCTATTTTACCATTTGTGTCAAACCCAGCTGTTGCTAAAATTGTTTCGCTTTGAGTAGATGATATTTTGTAAAGTTCAGGAACACAGGTATTTGTCTGAGAGCTTGATCCAGGGGAATATTTAAATATTAAAGCAATCTTCTTACCATCAAAAGTAACAGCTCTTACAAAACTGAAACACGGAGTTCCAGATCCAGATTCATAAGCCATAAAATTTTTTTTTTGATTATATGATGGTCTCCACCTTAGTAATTTTTTAAAATTTTTATCAGGAGTTTTAAAGTAAAAACCTTTGTTAGTACCATACCTGGCTTTTCCTGTTACAAGCATATCTGCAATGACAGTTTTTTCAGAATGTGCATAAAAATTAAATCCTGTAACAAAAATTAAACTAACACAAAGATATTTGAATAAATTTTTCATTTTCTATATTCCATATTATTTGTAAGAAAATAATATTTTATCCTTATCGCCAGACATATTTGGATCCTGTTCTCTATTTTGTGAAAAAGCAACTTTACTTACATTTTCTTGAACATATGCAATTAATTCACCATTACTAATCTTATTATCATTATTTTGATCTGCTGCCCCTTCCATTCCTTTCATCAAATAATAAGAGAACATTCCATGTTTTGCTTCCTCAATACTTCCTGATGTTTGATCATTTGCAGAAGCAGTAAAAATTGTAAAATTATTTGGAATTTCTTGATCATCGGCAACAATTCTTACAGGTCTTAAACTAGCTACTAATGTTTCTTCATTTCTAGTTTGACCACTATAACAAGTATCAAAAAACATTGTTACTGATTTAGGATTTGTTTTTTGTAGTAATTTTATAATTTCACTTCTAGTTATTGCTGTATCTTCTAATAAACTTGCATCACCATCTTGAGGTAAGATGTAAAGATTTTTTCCATCATCAGATGCCAAACCATGGCCAGCAAAGAATAAATATATATCCCTATTCTCTCCACCAATTTTTGGTAACCAAAGTTTAAGAGCCTTTAAAATTTTAGGTCTGTTCGCATCTTTATCGACTAACAAATTAATATTTGATGGATCAACACCTAAAGCTCTTACAGCGTACTCTCTAAAAGCATTAGCATCTCTATTTGCAAATGCTGCATCTAAATTCGTAAGATATTCATACTTCTCAACACCAATAATAATAGCAATTTTATTCTTATCTTTATTTACCTTAATCTTGTTTGGAAGTAGTTTCTCGTAACCTTTTGCTACTTTCATTTCTTTTAATTCAACATTAATTTTTACACTTTTTTCAGTAGAATTGTTCCATCTATCAACAGCTACTAAGGTAAGTTCCTCACCCTGATTTGTATTAATGATAAAACCCTCAAATATAAATTCTCCTTGTTCGTTTACTTGAATAGGTTGCCCGTCAACTTCCAAAAAGAAATCGCTTTTATCTTTTATTTTACCTTTAAGCTTATAAGCTTGACTGGTAACTGTTATTGCTTCAGCAACAAGTATTTCTGGTGACTCTTTATCTATGTTTAATTTCTTTTTCTTTTCTTCAAATGCTTTTTCTGCCTCTTTTTGAGCAAGCTCTAGTTCATTTAGTTTTTTCTTTTCTTGCTCTTTAAGTTTGGCTATTAATTCTTCTTGTTTTT
>CABZTG010000019.1 GCA_902528645.1 uncultured Pelagibacteraceae bacterium
TGCTTAAATTGTGATAAACTCTCATATACTGGTAAAGACTTTCCTGATGTAGGTAATAATTTTAAACAAGTATTTTCTCCGCAAACAGCTTATCAAATTACCTCTTTATTAGAGGGTGTTGTAAAAAGAGGTACAGGAAAAAAATTAAGAGATCTTAATTTGAATCTTGCAGGTAAAACAGGAACAACTAACAAAAACACTGACGCATGGTTTATTGGTTTTACCTCAAATTATGTTATTGGAGTATATGTTGGAATGGATAACCCACAACCATTAGGTAAATTTGAAACTGGTTCAAAAACAGCATTACCAATTTTTAAGGAATTTATCGAATCAGCCATCAAAAAATCTGACGCTCGACCATTTAAAGTTGCTGATGGAATTACAATGATGGTAATTGACCCAACAACTGGTCAAAAAGCAAAATTTTCGTCTAAAGATACAATTTTAGAAGCATATAAAAGCAAGAATGTTATTGATGGTAAAGTGCTATATTCAAATAATAATAGATTAGATACGAATAATATATTAAAGTTTTATTAATGGATCATAAATATACAGATTATAAAAAAGAGATAGAAAAAATAAATCAAAGAGTTAAGGAGTATCTTTGATAAAAATAAGATAGATTTAAAATTAAAAAGTCATAATAAGACAATTCTTAATCCTGATTTTTGGCAGGATAAGTCCAACTCAAAAAAAATACTTAAAGAAAAAAAATTGTATGAGGATTTGGTTGGTTCTCACAAAAGTTCTTTAAATCAACTAAAAGATCTAAGTGATTTGTATGAACTTGCCATAGAAGAAAATAATACAAATATACAAAATGAAGTTTTAGAAAATATTAGGAATTTAAGAAAATTAGCAAAAAAAAATGAAATTAAGTGTTTCTTATCAAATGAGTCTGACTCTTTTGATTGTTACATCGAAATTCATGCTGGTGCTGGAGGTACTGAGAGCCAAGATTGGGCAGATATGTTAAGAAGAATGTATCTAAAATGGTCTGATAATAAAAATTATAAATCAACATTAATAAGTGAACACAAGGGTGATGAGGCGGGTATAAAATCCTCAACAATTAAAATTGAAGGTGATCATGTATTTGGTTGGTTAAAAAAAGAGTCTGGAATTCACAGATTAGTAAGAATTTCGCCATTTGACTCAGGTGCAAGACGTCATACTAGTTTTGCTAGTATTTGGGTTTATCCAGTAGTGGATGAAAATATTAATATTGAAATTCAAGATAAAGATTTGAGAATAGATACTTACAGATCTAGTGGCGCTGGTGGTCAACATGTTAATACAACTGATAGTGCAGTTAGAATTACTCATTTACCATCTAAAATTGTAGTTCAATGTCAAAATGAAAGATCTCAACATAAAAATAAAGAAACATGCATGAATATGCTTAGAGCAAGACTCTATGATTTTGAAATAAAGAAAAAAGAAAAAGAAAATGAAAATACCGAGTCATCTAAATCTGAAATAGGCTGGGGACATCAAATAAGATCATATGTTTTACAACCATATAGATTAGTAAAAGATAATAGATCGAACTTTGAAAGCTCAAATCCAGATAAGATTTTAGATGGGGAAATTGATGAATTTTTAGAACAATCGCTGTATCAAACATAATGAAAATATTATTTAGACTTTTAATAACTATAATATTAATAATATTTATTGCTATATCATACCTAAGTATTTTCGGAATTGAGACTGATAAATTTAATAACCAAATAACAGAAAAAATTCGAAAATTTGATAAGAATTTAAAAGTTGAATTAAAAGAAATAAAATTAATTTTAGATCCATTTCAATTAAAAATTCAAGCCAAAACAATTGGCACAAATTTAAGAAATCAAAGTAAAAAAATAGAAATTGAAAATATAAAAACACAACTTTCGTTAAAGTCCTTAATAGAAGATAAGTTTTCAATTGAAAATTTAGAGATTTCATCAAAATCTCTTGAGTTAAAAAACTTAATTTCTTTTTTAAGATCATTTCAAAATACTCCTGAATTATTCATAATGGAAAAAGCCATTAAAAAAGGTTATTTGATTGCTGATATCAAGTTAGAATTTGATTTAAATGGAAATATTAAGAACAATTATGAGATCAACGGTATTGTAAAAGATGTTGAATTAAATGTATTAAAAAAATACAACTTACAAAAATTAGACTTTATTTTTGACTATAGTAGAAATAATTTTTTAGCAAAAGATCTTAATTTTAAATTTGATAAAATAGGATTTTTCTCAGAAAAAGTATCAATAAAAAAAAAGAATGATAATTTTTTTGTTGATGGTACCTTTGCTCATAAAAAGTCTGATTTAGATAAAAGAAATATAGATTTATTAGTCAAAACATTTTTACCAAATTTAAAAATAGAAAAAATATCATTAACATCTGACAATAATTTTTCTTTTGAAATACAAAAAGGATTTAAATTTAAAAATTTCAAAATAAATTCAGAAATATTAGTTCATGAATTAATGATACCTAGTAATTTGAAATTAAAAAGATTTTTTCCTAAACAAAAAAAAACAATTTCTTTTTTAGATCAAAAAATAAAATTGAAATATGAAAAAAATAATTTTACTATTGAGGGAAATGGAAACCTGCTATATCAAGTTGACAATGATGATATAGATTATTTTTTTTCAAATAAGAATAAAACTCAAAACTTTGAAATAACTCTAAAAATAAAAGATAACCCTTTTAAGTTTGATTATTTAAATTACAAAAAAAAGGAAAAAGATGAAATTATCTTAAATTTTAAAGGTTCTCAAAATAAAAATAACGAACTAGTAATAAAATCTTTTAATCTATATGATGATAAAAACTTTATTAAAATAAAAAATTTAGTCTTTAATGAAAAACTTCAAATTTCTGGATTAGATGAGGTAGATTTAGATTATCTTGATCAAGATAGACAAAAAAATTCAATAAGATTAAAAAAAAATAAAAAAAAATATTATTTAACTGGTTCTAGTTTCAACGCTGATAATTTGATTGAGGACTTATTATCAAATGATGATAAAGGTTCAAAAATTATAGATTTAAATAGTAATTTGGAAATTGATATTGAAAAAATTTTTTTAGATAGTGAGTATTATCTAACAGATTTTAAAGGAGACATTTCAATTAAAAATAATGAAATACAAAAAGCTAACTTAATAGGAAGTTTTTCAAAAAATAAAAAACTTAAATTCACAATTAATAGTGTTGATAATAATAAAATCACCACCTTGTTTGTTGATGAGGCAAAACCTTTTGTAAAAAGATATAAATTTATAAAGGGTTTTGATGAGGGATTACTCGATTTTTATAGTTCAAAAAATTCAAAAAAGTCTGTTTCGCAAATAAAAATTTATGATTTCAAATTAAAAGAGTTACCTATATTGACAAAAATTCTTACCCTGGCATCTTTACAGGGTATTGCAGATATTCTATCTGGAGAAGGAATACGTTTCACCGAATTTGAGATGAACTTTAAGAATGAGGGTAATTTGATGACTATTGACGAGATTTATGCAATTGGTCCAGCAATATCTATTTTAATGGAGGGCTATGTTGAAAAAAATAAATTAATAAGTTTAAAGGGCACATTGGTGCCAGCCACAACAATTAATAATTTTATTGGTTCATTACCTGTACTAGGTGAAATACTAGTTGGAAAAAAAACTGGTGAGGGAGTATTTGGAGTAAGTTTTAAGATCAAAGGCCCTCCAAAAAATTTAAAAACTTCAGTTAATCCTGTCAAAACTTTAACACCCAGATTTATTACAAGAACATTAGAAAAAATTAAAATGAATTAACTTAACTCAATTTTTAAATGTCTTTTTTTCCCCACAGAAAGTTTTAAATAATTTTGTCTGAACAATTCATGAGAAATAATTAAATTTTCTTGAGATATAATTTCATCATTAAGTTTTATTGCATTTCCTTTAATAAGACGTCTGATTTCACTCTTTGAATTTTCTAGCTTAGATAATATCACGAGATCTATAATACTCATTTTATTTTCAATATCAGTTTTCTTAATTTTAATTGAAGGTAAATTTGAACCAAGTGAAGTTCCTGAGAAAGCTTCTTTTGCCGCTTGCTCTGAACTCTTAGCAGCTTTTAAACCATGAAGCATACCAGTTGTCTCGTTAGCTAGCCTAATTTTAAGTTCATTGATGTCTTCATCCTTCATTTTATCAATTTCTTCAATATCTAAATCTGTAAACATTTTTAAAAATTTTATTACATCTCTGTCATCAATATTTCTCCAAAATTGCCAATAGTCATATGATGATAATAATTTTTCATCTAACCAAACTGCACCTGACTCAGTTTTGCCCATTTTTGCTCCTGAGGATAATGTAATTAGAGGGGTAGTTAAACCATAAGCTTGCTTACTAGAATATCTTTTTATAAGCTCTGTTCCATTGACAATGTTTCCCCATTGATCAGAACCTCCTATTTGTAAGGAACAATTCTCTTTTTTATTTAGCTCTAAAAAATCATAAGCTTGCAAAATCATATAATTAAATTCCATATAACTTAAAGATTGTTCTCTATCCAATCTAGTTTTAACGCTTTCGAAAGTTAGCATTTTATTAATTGTAAAATGTTTTCCTATTTCTCTTAGAAATGAAATATAATTTAAATTTTTAAGCCAAGAATAATTATTTACAAAAATAGGTTTTGTTTTTGGATCGTTATTATTTAAAAATTTTTTTAATATTTTTTCAATATTTTTTGTATTTTTATCTATTTCTTTTTCAGTTAAAATTTTCCTTGTTTTGTCTTTACCTGAAGGATCTCCAATTCTGGTAGTCCCTCCACCCAATAAGACAATCGGTCTGTGCCCATATTTTTGAAGAAGTCTTAGACACATGATTTGAAGTAAACTTCCAACATGAAGACTTTCAGCAGTACAATCAAAACCGATGTAACCTTTAATTTTTTCTTTATTTATTAATTTGGATAATTCATTTTCATTCGTACATTGATAGAAGTAGCCTCTATCTTTAAATTCTTTTAAAAATTTATCCATAAGTCTATAGTTCCACAATATACATTATTTAATAAAAAAAAATAAGAATGGATAAGATTTATACAGCAATGGGTTTAATGAGCGGAACCTCGTCAGACGGAGTAGATGTATCCATAATTAGGTCAGATGGAAATAAAGAATTTTCAATATTAGTTGATAAATACTTTAAATATGATGAAGAATTAACTCAAAAAATACTAAAAATCAGGGATAAAATTTTAAGTCCAGATGATTTAACCAAAAATCAAATTGAAATAAAAGATTTAGAAAGAGAAATAACTTTATTTCATTTTAAGGCTGTTAATAAGAGCCTTGAACTATCAAAATCTGATGTTGATTTAATTGGTTTCCATGGTCAAACAATATTTCATGCTCCAGAAAAAAAAATTACAAAACAATTGGGTGACGGATTGTTACTATCTCAATTAACAAAAAAGAGAGTTATTTACAATTTTAGACAAAATGATTTAGAAAATGGGGGGCAGGGTGCTCCTCTAGCGCCAATCTTTCATAATGCTTTAGCAAATGAATTAAATAAAAAATTTAATTTGGGTTTTCCTATAAATATTCTTAATATTGGAGGCATTTCTAATGTTACCTCTACAATAGAATATAATAATTTGGATTTAGCGGAAAAAATTTATGCCTGTGATATCGGACCTGGCAATTGTTTGATAGACGAGTGGATGAGAAAAAATTCAAAAAAAGGGTATGACAAAGAGGGTTTAGTAGCAAGATCTGGAAAAACAGACAAATTAATCTTAAATCAGGCTTTGGATAATTTTACTGAACAATCTAATTTTGAAAAATCTTTAGATATTAAAAATTTTGATATTTTTTTTGCAAAAGGACTTTCATTAGAGGATGGTGCTGCAACCATTACTGATTTCACCGCTAAATTGATTTCCGATGGAATGAATTTTATTCACAATAAGAATAATTCTCAAAAAAGTGAATGGTTAGTATGTGGTGGAGGAAGAAAAAATAAATATCTCTTAGAAAGTATAAAAAGTAATTTTGATGATATAAATCTTAATTCAATTGATCAATATGAATTAGACGGAGACTTTATCGAGTCTCAAGCTTTTGCTTTTTTAGCGATAAGATCACTAAAAGGTATGCCTATTTCATTTCCAAATACAACTAGATGTAAAAAATCGGTAACTGGTGGAGTTTTAGTTAAAAATTTTTAATACAAAGCTGTTTCTTTTTTTATGTATTTATCAAGAGATTTTGAAAGTGCGTTCTCATTTTTTGAAAAAAAATGATTTGCTTCTGAGATTGATTGAAATTCAACTTTAATACCTTTTTGCGCACTTAATCTTTTATTTAGTTCATTGATATGTTCAACAGGTACCAATTCATCTTTTTTTCCATAAATCATTATCCCGGAAGTTGGACACGGAGACAAAAATGAAAAATCATAAACATTCGGTTGGGGAGAGATTGCGACAAATCTATTTATTTCTGGTCTCCTCATTAAAAGTTGCATAGCAATCAATGACCCGAAAGAAAAACCTGAAACCCAACACTGAGAATTATCAAAATTTTCTCTCTCTAACCAATCAAGAGCAGCTGCAGCATCTGCTAATTCACCTTGGCCATTGTCAAATTCTCCATCACTCTTTCCTACACCTCTAAAATTTACTCTGCAAACTGAAAAATCATTTTCCATAAAAGTATGAAAAGTTTCCACAACAACTTTATTATTCATTGTCCCTCCATATTGAGGGTGTGGTTGCAAAACTAAAGCTATTGGTGAAGTATTTTTTTTACTCTTATAATATTTGGCTTCAAGTCTACCCGCAGGTCCTGGAATAAATATTTCTAATATTTTATTTTCCATAATTGTTATTGATTATTATTCTCAAAAAAAAATTAGGTTTATCACAACTGCGTGACAAAATGTTAGCTTTTTTTTACTCATGATACTTGACTATTTTGGTCAGGTTTATATATACCCCAGTAAAATAAGGAATTATGAGACTTACTTCTAAAGGCAGATATGCGGTAATGGCTTTAGTGGATCTGGCTAGATTTGATGGAATTAATCCAGTTTCTCTAAGAGATATATCTTTAAGACAAGGCATTTCGTTAGATTATTTAGAACAAATTTTTTCAAAATTGAGAAAAAAAGAAATTGTTCAAAGCGTTAGGGGAACTCAAGGTGGGTATATTTTAAATAGGAAAGCTAAAGAAATAAAATTAACAAATATTTTTGATGCAGTAGACGAAAAAGTAAAAACTGTCCAATGTAAAAAGGAGTCAAAAAAAGGATGCAATGGTAAATCTACAAAATGTTTAACTCACAATCTTTGGGATGAACTTGAAACTCATATCAATAATTTTTTTGACAAAAAAAGTTTAGACGACTTAGTAAAAGAAAACTTTGAAAGAAGATTATAAAATGGATACTAGAGAAAAAGATATAGAAAATTTAAAAGATTATAAGTATGGTTTTACAACTGATATTGAAAATATTAAAGCACCAAAAGGTCTAAATGAAAATGTAATTAGGTTTATTTCAAATATTAAAAAAGAACCTAAATGGATGTTAGATTTTAGATTAAAAGCATTTGAAAGATTTAAGCTTCTAAAAGAACCTGACTGGCAAAAACCTAAGTATCCTAAAATTGATTATCAAGATTTATATTACTATTCGGCTCCGAAAAGTATGAAGGATAAACCTAAGAGCTTAGACGAATTAGATCCTAAACTTTTAGAAACTTATAATAAATTAGGAATCCCCCTTCAAGAGCAAGCAAGATTGAATGGAATAGCTGTAGATGCGGTATTTGATTCTGTTTCAGTAGCCACAACATTTAAAGGTGAATTAACAAAACATGGAATCATTTTTTGTTCAATGTCAGAAGCAATACAAAAACATCCTGATTTAGTAAAAAAATATTTAGGAACAGTAATTCCAACAACAGATCATTTTTTTGCGACATTAAACTCCGCAGTTTTTACCGATGGATCATTTGTTTATATTCCTGAAGGTGTAAAGTGTCCAATGGAGCTCTCGACCTATTTCAGAATTAACGCATCAGAAACTGGTCAATTTGAAAGAACTTTAATTATTGCTGATAAAGGAAGTTATGTGAGTTATTTAGAGGGCTGTACTGCGCCGATGAGAGATGAAAATCAATTACATGCTGCTAACGTAGAACTAATAGCTCTTGATGATGCAGAGATTAAATATTCAACTGTTCAAAACTGGTATCCGGGAGATGAAAATGGAAAAGGGGGAATTTATAATTTTGTAACTAAAAGGGGACTATGTAAGGGAAAAAATTCTAAGATTTCTTGGACACAGGTAGAGACAGGTTCTGCTATAACTTGGAAATACCCTAGTTGTATTTTAAAGGGTGATAACTCAATTGGAGAATTTTATTCAATAGCAATTACAAATAATCATCAAAAAGCAGATACTGGGACAAAGATGATCCACCTTGGTAAAAATACTAAAAGTAAAATAATTTCCAAAGGTATTAGTGCTGGATTTTCTGATATGACTTATAGAGGATTAGTAGATATAAATTCAAAAGCAAAAAATTCTAGAAACTATACTCAATGTGACTCTCTTTTAATGGGAAATAAATGTGGAGCACACACTGTTCCTTACATAAAGAACAAAAATTTTGACTCAAATGTTGCTCATGAAGCAACAACGTCAAAAATAAGTGAAGAGCAATTGCACTATTGTCAACAAAGAGGATTAAATCCTGAGGAAGCTGTTGGGTTGATAGTTAATGGATTTTGCAAAGAAGTTCTTCAGCAATTACCAATGGAGTTTGCTGTAGAGGCACAAAAACTTGTTGGAATTAGTCTTGAAGGAAGCGTGGGTTAATGCTGAAAATTAATAACTTAAACGCAAATGTTGAAAATAAGTCAATTTTAAAGGGATTTTCACTAAATATAAACCCAGGTGAAGTTCATGCAATTATGGGTCCTAATGGCTCTGGAAAAAGTACGTTATCTAATATTTTATCGGGAAAAAAAGGTTACGAGGTATCTGGAGAAATATTATTTGAAAATAAAGATTTATTTGAACTTGAAACTGAGGAAAGAGCGCACAAAGGTATATTTTTAGCCTTCCAATACCCTTTAGAAATTCCTGGGGTAAATACTAATATTTTTTTAAAGACTTCTCTAAATGCAATTAGAAAAGCTCGTGGACAAAAAGAACTTGATGCTATCGAGTTTTTAAAACTCGTAAAAGAAAAAGCTAAGGAACTGAAATTTGATGAAGAAAAACTTAATAGGCAATTAAATGTAGGCTTCTCTGGTGGAGAAAAAAAGAAAAACGAAATTCTACAAATGTCAATGCTAGCACCAAAACTTTCAATTTTAGATGAAACAGACTCAGGTTTAGATATAGATGCTCTAAAAATAGTTGCAGATGGTGTAAACACATTAAGGAATAATGAAAATTCTTTTTTAATCATTACTCATTATCAAAGACTATTAGATTATATTAAGCCAGATTTCGTTCACGTTTTAATGAATGGAAAGATTATTAAATCAGGTGGACCTGAACTTGCAGAAGAATTAGAAAAAAAAGGATATGAGAGTTTTAATTAGATGAAGGAACAATTAAAAATAGATTTTAACAAAATTCAAGAAGTTTCTAATTTTTCTAGTAGAGATATTGAGATAAAAAAGTCTTGTCTAAATAGATTTATTGAAAATGGTTTCCCAAATAGAAAACAAGAAAATTGGAAGTTTTTAGATATAAATCAAATAATTAGTAGTAATATTTCAGATTTGAGCTTTTATAACGATTATTCAATTGAAAATAAGATTGATTCATCAATTTTTATAGGTGATTTAGAACATAATAAAATTATTTTTATTAATGGAAGAATTGAAAAAATTGACTTTAGTTATGAGGATAAAAAACAGATTGAAATAATTGAGGACTCTTACACAAATAATAAGTCTGAAAACAATAATTCATTAATTGATTTGAATATTGCATTAAGTAATAAACATTTTAAAATTTTAATTAAAAAAGGCTACTCATTAAAAAAATCCTTGATCATTTATCATTTAACCAATGATAAAATGAAATCAAAAAACATTAATTTAAGGTTAGATTTTGAGCTTGAACAAAATAGCTCACTAAAATTAATAGATTTCTTTAGTGATGATAGTGAAAAAAATTTTATGAATATTTTTTACAATTTTAATTTGGATAGAGATGCAATTCTTAAAAATTATAAAATTGATAAGTCGTTGAATAAAAATTTAAAATATTCATTTAATAATATTAATCAAAAACAAAATAGTATTTCTGAAACTTTTGTTTTTTCTGCAGGTTCAGATTATTTCAAAAATGAGATAAATTGTAATCTAAAAGGCGAATATTCTTCAGCATTTATTAATGGTATTTTTTCGTTAGATGATAATAAACAGCACGAAATAAGAACTACTATAAATCATTTGGTTGAAAATACAAAAAGCTATCAGTTAATTAAGAGTGTGCTTGGAAAAAATACAAAGTCTGCTTATCAAGGAAGAATATATGTAGACTCAAAGGCTCAGAAAACAGATGGATATCAATTAAGCAAAGCAATTTTGATAGATGAAACCTCAGAGTTTAACGCAAAACCAGAATTAGAAATTTATGCTGATGATGTTAAATGTTCTCATGGATCAGCATCTGGTAGTCTTGATGATAATTCAATTTTTTATTTAATGTCTAGAGGACTAAATTATAAACAAGCTAAAGGACTATTGATAAATGGTTTTTTGCTCGATGTAATCGAAAAGATTACTGATGCTGAAATTAAAGATTTATTAAAAAAAATGATTGGTTTAAAAAAATGAACATAGATAATATTAAAAAGGAGTTTCCTATCTTTGATGAAAAGATACAAAACAATGATCTAGTTTATTTGGATAGTGCTAATTCTTCTCAAAAACCTAAAGTTGTTATTGATAGAATAAACGAATTCTATACTAAAGAATTTTCAAATGTGGGCAGAAGTATTCATTATTTAGCAGTCGCTGCTACAAATTTATACGAAAATACACGATCTTCTGTTCAAAAATATATTAATGCAAAAGATAAAAATGAGATTGTATTTACTAAGGGTGCAACAGAAGCCCTCAATTTAGTTGCTAATACACTTGGCCAAAAGTATTTGAATGAAGGTGACGAAATTTTACTTACTGAGTTAGAGCATCATTCAAATTATGTACCATGGCACTATTTGAGAAAATCAAAAAATATAAAGATTAATTTTGCTGAAATAAATGAAGATGGAGAAATTCCAATTGAAAATATTGAAAAAAAAATTACACCAAAAACAAAGGTGATTGCCATTAATCATCTATCGAATGTCACTGGCGCAATCCTACCAATCAAAGAGATTACTCAGCTTGCACACGCAAAAGATATAATTGTTGTTGTAGATGGATGTCAAGGTGCACCACATTTGAAACTTGATGTGCAAGATCTAGACTGTGATTTTTATGCAATTTCTTGTCATAAAATGTATGGACCGACTGGACTTGGAATTTTGTATGGAAAAAAAAAATGGCTTGAAGAATTACCACCTTATCAAGGTGGTGGTGGAATGATTAAAGAAGTTAAAAAAGATCGTATTACTTATGGTGATCTTCCAAATAAGTATGAAGCAGGCACTATGGCCACTGCACAGGTGATAGCTTTTGATAAGTCTATCAAATTTTTAGAAAGTATTGGAATTGAAAATATAATTAAACATGAAAAAGAATTAATAGAATATGGTCAAGAAATTTTAAAAAAGAATAATTCAGTAAAATTAATTGGTAATCCAAAAAATAAAGGCGGTGTAATATCGTTTACGATTGAAGGGGTACATCCACATGACATAGCGACAATACTTGACGAAGATGGAGTAGCTATTAGGGCTGGACACCATTGCTGTCAAATATTACACGACAAACTTGAAATACCTGCAAGTGCAAGAGCATCAGTAGGTGTCTATAATACTAAAAGTGATTTTGATCAATTAAATGAGTCTATAAACAAATGTAAAAAAATTTTTGATTTAAAATGAATTTAAAAGAATTATATCAAGAAATAATTTTAGAACATGGAAAAAATCCAAGGAATTTGAGAAAGACTGAGAATTTTAATAAAGATGCTAAAGGGAATAATCCATTATGTGGGGATAATGTGCATGTTTATCTAAAATTGAATAACCAAAGAAAAGTTGAAGATATTTCTTTTGAAGGAAGTGGTTGTGCAATATCAATGGCCTCAGCTTCAATAATGACAGATTTGATTAAAGGCAAAAGTGACAATGAAGCAAAGGAGATCATAGATGATTTTCTTGGAATGATAAAAGAAAATCCTGAATTAAAGTCTACGATTTTAGAGGAAGATGATAAAACAAAATTAATGTGTCTATCAGGAGTAAAACAATATCCTATGAGAGTAAAATGTGCTACTTTATCATGGCATACTTTGATTTCTGCAATGGAAGATGATGGAAAGCAAGTGAGTACAGAAGATTAATATTATGGAAATAAAAGAAAAAATTATAAATGAAATTAGAAAAATTTATGATCCTGAGTTACCAGTTAATATTTATGAACTTGGTTTAATTTATGATATTCAAGTAAAAGGAAAAAAAGCTGAAATTAAAATGACCTTAACTACACCAAATTGTCCTGTTGCAGAGAGTTTACCAAAAGAAGTAAAAGAAGGGGCTATGCAAGTTGACGAAATTGATGATGTTGATCTTCAACTAGTTTGGGACCCGCCTTGGAATAAAGATATGATGTCAGATGCTGCTAAGTTGGAGTTAAATTTGTGATGAATCCTATAATTAAACTAAGTGAAAATGCAGCAAACAGAATTAAAGAAATCATGTCTAGTGCTGAAAAAGATGCTTTAGGAGTGAGAGTTTCAGTTAAATCTGGAGGATGCGCAGGCATGTCATATGTAATGGAATATTCTAAAGAACTTAACCCGAATGATGAGGTAATTGAGGACAAGGGAGTTAAGGTCTTCATAGATTCTGCTGCAGTGATGTATTTATTAGGCACTGAAATGGATTACAAAAAAGAGGATTTTTCCTCAACTTTCGTGTTCAATAACCCCAATGAGAAAGAGAGATGTGGTTGTGGGGAGTCCTTTAAAGTAGAATAAAATTTAGTATCCCATAAGTTGCATAGCTGTATTGCTTAAAATGCATATCTAGTATATATTTATTGCATGAACGTTTTTGAATTTAGAAATTTATTAGCGTCTGAAGACAGAAAAGAAAAAAGAAAAAGCCTTCAAAGATCTTTAATCAAATCTGTTGAAACAGGAGCTAATGGAACTCAAGATTACGTTGTTAAAAAAGGTCCTGGCAAAAATAAGATTGCCACTACTAGACAATAATTTTAACAACTATAATACATGTCGAACTCAATTGGGTGTGGTGTGTGTTCGAAATTATGTATTTCCTCAAATTTTAAAGCAATGTAAGCATCAATCTGATCATCAGTGAAAACGTTACCTTGTTTTAAAAAATCCCTGTCCTTGTCCAAACTTTCCATTGCCTCTCTTAATGAGCCACAAACAGTAGGTATTTTTTTAACTTCATTTTCAGATAAAGCATAAAGATCTTTATCGAAAGATTTACCAGGATCAATTTTATTCTTAATACCATCTAGTCCAGCCATAAGCATTGCTGCAAAAGTTAAGTA
>CABZTG010000020.1 GCA_902528645.1 uncultured Pelagibacteraceae bacterium
TTATAAACAGGCTGGTTCAGATCGTTTAGCTAATGCAATTAGTTTACAAAATTGTAAAGATAATTTTATAATTTTGGATTTTGGTACTGCAACCACATTTGATGTAGTTGAAAAAAAATATTATAGAGGCGGCATAATAGCCCCTGGAGTTAAAATATCGCTTGATACTTTGTCTGACAAAGCCTCATTGATACCTCAAATAAATTTAAAGAAGATAAGAAATATAGTTGGCAACAATACAATTTCGGCAGTGCGTTCAGGTTTTTTTTGGGGTTATATAGGACTAATTGACAATATTGTTAATTTGATTAAGAAAGAAACTAGAAAATCTTTTAAACTTGTAATTACTGGTGGTTACTCTGATTTATTTAGAAAATCATTAAAGACTTGTGTAATACAAAATAAAGATATCACAATTAAAGGATTAATTAAAATTGCTAAGTTAATAAAATAAATGAAAAAAGAATTATTATTTTGTCCACTAGGAGGTTCAGGTGAAATTGGAATGAACATGAATCTTTTTGGTTATGGTGAGCCGGGAAATCATAAATGGATAATGGTAGATATTGGAGTAACTTTTGCAGATGATACTATACCAGGTATTGATCTTATATATCCAGATCCTGGATTTATTGTTGAAAGAAAAGATAATTTATTAGGAATAATATTAACACACGCACATGAAGATCATATTGGAGCAATTGCACACTTATGGCCAAAATTAAAATGTAAGATTTTTGCAACTCCGTTTACCGCTGTATTAATTAAAGAAAAATTTAAAGAAAAACACATCGATATAACAAAAGATTTACAGATAGTTGAATTAAATGGAAATGTGCAATTGGAAGATTTTGAAATCGAGTACATTACTTTAACCCATTCTATTTTAGAACCTAATGGATTAAGAATTAAAACCCCAGCAGGTGTGGTTTTACATACTGGTGACTGGAAAGTTGACCCAAATCCCCTAATAGGTGACGAAATAAATGCGAAAAGATTGAAAGAAATAGGCGATGAAGGTGTATTAGCAATGATTTGTGACTCTACAAATGTTTTTAGTGCTGGCAGATCAGGCTCAGAGTTAGATGTAAGAAAAAATTTATTAAATATAATGGGTCGATTAAAAAAAAGAATTATTGTGACATCGTTTGCTTCTAACGTTGCTAGAATGGAGACAGCCTTTTATTGTGCTGAACAAACTGGAAGACAAATTTCACTAGTTGGAAGATCTATGCATAGAATTTATAAAGCAGCAAGACAATGTGGATATTTACAAAATACCATTGATCCAATTGATCCAAGAGAAGCTAAAAATTTTGCTAGAGAAAAAATAGTTTATTTGTGCACAGGAAGCCAAGGTGAACCAATGGGTGCAATGATGAGGATATCAAATTACACACATCCAGATGTTTTTATTGAAAAAGGTGATGCAGTAATCTTTTCATCAAAGATAATTCCAGGAAATGAGAAAAAACTCTATAAATTACACAACCAGTTAGTCAAAGATGGAATTGAGGTTATCTCAGAAGAAACAGAATTTATACACGTCTCTGGACATCCTAATCGTGATGATCTTAAAGATATGTATCAATGGGTTAAACCAAAATGTGTAATCCCTGTTCATGGAGAGCACAGACACATGATAGAACACATAAATTTTGCTAAAGAAATGCAAGTACCTCATCCGGTTCAAGTTGAAAATGGTGATATAGTCAAGCTATACCCCGGTGAAGCACCTGAGGTATATGATAAAGCGCCTAGCGGAAGATTGTATTTAGATGGAAATGTGAGTGTAGAGGAGGATTCTCAATCAATCAAAGATAGAAAAAATTTAAGTAGCAATGGATATTTGGAAGTCACTATATTAATAACACCTAAAGGAAATATTCACAATAACCCTGTCACAACATTTAGAGGTTTACCCATTTATGAAAAAGATGAATTTCTTTATGGGTTAGAAGACGAAATTGAAAAAACAACAAGATCCTTTAAGCTTGGAAGCAGACAGCAAGAAAGTAATTTAATAGACGCTCTTAAAATTGCTTGTAGAAAATTTACAAAAGAAAAAACAGGAAAAAGACCATATACTAATATCAATTTAGTAAGGATTTAATGAGTCCAACTGGCTTAGCTATAATCTACATTATTATCTGGTGGATTGTTTTTTTTGCGATTTTACCAATAGATGTTGAAAGGAAAAAAATAGTTAAAGTAGATGGTGAAGATCCGGGTTCACCAGAAAATCCTAAAATGTTAAAAAAATTCCTTTATTGTACTGGAATAACAACAATTATATTCATAGCCATTTATTTATTAATGAAATTTGAATATTTAAATTTAAGAAATATAATCATTTAACATGCATATTTCTAAATCTTTTATTCCTATTTTAAAAAATAACCCCTCAGAAGCAAAAATAAAGTCTCACCAGCTAATGTTAAGAGTTGGAATGATAAAACAATCTTCAGCAGGCATATACTCTTGGTTGCCCCTTGGTTTTAAAGTAATGAAAAAAATTGAAAAAATTGTGAGAGAAGAGCAAAATAAAATAGGTGCACAAGAAATATTAATGCCCACAATACAATCTAGCGAGATTTGGAAAGAGAGTGGACGTTATGAGGATTATGGTGAAGAAATGTTACGAATAAAAGATCGTCAAGATCGAGAAATGCTTTATGGACCAACAAATGAGGAATTAGTAACCGATATTTTTAGATCTTCCATAAAATCATATAAATCATTACCTCAACTTCTCTATCATATTCAATGGAAATTTAGAGATGAAATCAGACCAAGATTTGGAATTATGCGATGCCGGGAATTCTACATGAAGGATGCATATTCTTTTGATGTTACAGATGAAGATGCGTTGTTTTCTTATAATAAATTTTTCTTATCTTATTTAAAAACTTTTAAAAGATTAGATCTTATAGCAATTCCAATGGCAGCCGATACTGGACCGATTGGTGGAAATCTTTCTCATGAATTTATTATCCTAGCAGAAACTGGAGAGAGTAAAATTTATGCAGATAAAAGAATATTTGACCTAAATTTTGAGGGAACAAAACTTGATGTTAAATCCCTACTTGAATTAAGAAGTCAATATGAAAAATTTTATTCTGTTACTGATGATAAATTTAAAGAAGATGAGTTTAATGAAAAAGTTTCAGAGAAAAATAGATTGAAAACAAAAGGTATAGAGGTTGGTCATATTTTTTATTTTGGAGACAAATATTCCAAACCAATGGAAGCAGCAGTCGATTTACCTGGAGGTAAAAAGGACTATGTAAAAATGGGTTCTTATGGAATAGGAGTTTCAAGATTAGTAGGAGCAATTATAGAGGCAAAATATGATGAAAAAAATGAAATCATGAAATGGCCAATTTCTGTTGCACCATATGATATTGCAATAATTCCTATGATTAATAAAAATGATACATCTGCACTCGATAAGGCAAACAAAATAAGTCTTGAGTTAAATCAAAATAATATCGATGCGATTATTGATGACACTGATGAGAACTTATCCTCAAAAATAAAAAAAATGAATTTAATTGGTGCTCCATATCAAATAATTATTGGAAAACAAACTGAAGGTGATTTATTTGAATTTAAAGAAATAAACAAAGAAACTCAAAAAATTAATTTAAAAGAAATTATTAAGATTATTAATAAACAAAAAGTTCACAATTGATTTCAACTTTAGAAAAAGAAATTACATTTAGATTTTTAAAGGCTAGAAAAAAAGATGGCTTTTTAAATGTTATATCTATCTTTTCATTTATTGGAATAAGCCTAGGTGTTGCAGTCCTAATTATTGTTATGTCAGTAATGAATGGATTTAGATCAGAATTAATAAATAAGATAGTTGGTTTTAATGCTCATATAACTGTTGATACTTATGAAAATCAAATTCAAATTGATGAGTTAAAGAATACTAATCTCAATCTTATCGCGAATGAAATGATATTGAGCAACTCAGGGGAGTCAATAATTATTAAAAAAGACACCTCTAAAGGTATTGTTTTGAGAGGTTATTCAAGGGAAGATTTTCCTAAACTAAAAATAATAAAAGATAAAACATTTGTGGGGAATAAAAGCAATCTAACAGGTAACAATATTTCTTTAGGAAAAGAGTTAAGTTTTACACTAAATCTAAAGCTTGGTGATGATGTATCAATAATGTCATCATCAGGTGTAGATACAATAATTGGCAGTATCCCAAAGAAAAAATCTTTTACTATTGTTTCATTGTTTGAAAGCGGCTTGGCAGATTTTGACAATAATGTAGCATTTATTAATATTGATACTCTTGATGAATTTATGAATCTCTCAAAAAATGATAGAAAATTAGAAGTTTATTTAAAGGATCCTCAAAATATCGAAAATCAAAAAGAGATTGTTCAAAAAATATTTCCAAATGATTTTGTTTATAGTTGGGCTGATACTAATAGCTCTTTATTCTCAGCTTTAAAAGTAGAACGAAATGTAATGTTTATCATATTATCTCTTATAATTATTGTTGCAGCTTTCAATATTATTTCAGGCTTGACGATATTGGTAAAAAATAAAACTAGAGATATTGCTATTTTAAAATCTATTGGTGTATTGAATAAATCTATAATAAAGATATTTTTTTTAGTTGGGGTAATAATAGGTACAACTGCTACATTGTTTGGAATAATATTAGGGGTTACATTTTCTATGTATGTTGAAAATGTTAGAAAATTTCTAAGTGATGTTTTTGACATAAGTTTATTTCCTGAAGAAATATATTTTCTAAGCACAATGCCGTCTGAAATAAACCCATCTTCTATTTTTATTATTTCATTGTGTTCAATTTTTATAACGATAATTGTATCTATATTTCCGGCTATGAAGGCGGCCAAACTAGATCCGATAAAAGCATTAAAATATGAGTAATTTAATTCAGCTATCAAACATTAACAAAAGTTTTTTAAGTTTAAAAAGGATAAATGTTTTAAAAAAAATTTCATATAAATTTAAGTCTGGAAAAATTTATTCTCTAATGGGACCTTCAGGCTCAGGTAAATCAACTTTATTAAATTTATTGTCCTTAATAGATCGACCTAGTTCAGGATCTATAATTATTGATAATAAAAAGATTGATCCAAACAACTCTAAAAAAAATGATCTACTAAGAGCTAATAAAATTGGGATAATCTATCAACAAGATAATCTTCTGTCTGATTTCACAGCAATAGAAAACTTAACCTTAGCTAGTTTAGCAAGTGGAAAAAATAAAGAGGACGCTTCAAATAAATCAAAAAAAATGCTCAAAAAAGTTGGTCTTGCAAAAAGATTAAATCACTACCCCTCACAATTATCTGGGGGTGAGAAACAAAGGGTATCGATTGCAAGAGCTTTAATAAACAATCCACAAATTATTCTTGCAGATGAGCCTACTGGAAGTTTAGATATTGAGACTGCAAAAGGAATTTTTGAGCTTTTAAAAAATCAGATAAAGCCCAATAGGATAATAATATTTGCAACTCATAATAGATTTTTTGCTAATAAGTCGGATTGCTTATTGGAAATAGTTAATGGTAATATAAAAACCATTAATGGCTGAGTCTCAAATTCAAAATTTTAATCATCTAAAAGTACACTCTCAATTTTCAATATGTGAAGGAGCAATTAAAATTGATGACTTAAAAGAGATATCTAAAGAAAGGAAAATTAAATCTTTAGCTTTATGTGATACATCGAATTTATGTGGTGCCCTAGAATTTGCTGAAAAGATATCTAAAGTTGGAACCCAGCCTATTATTGGCACTCAGATCAATTTTAAATTAGATGATACTATTGGTTTATTACCATTATTTGCATTGAATGAAATTGGATATAAAAGAATAATTGAATTATCTTCATTGTCATATCTTAATAATGATGGAACCTCCGATCCACATTTAAATTTTGAGGAATTATTAGAGAATAATGAGGGAGTTGCCATTTTTTCAGGAACAATAAATGGGTTAGTTGGTCAATTATTCAATAAAGGAAAATTTTCAGAAATCGAAAATTTATACTCTAAACTCAAAAAAAAATATGGTGATAAATTTTATATAGAAATCCAACGTCATGGAGATCAAAATGAAATTTCATTTGAAAAGTTTAATTTATCACAGTCTTTAAATTTAGAAATATCAATAATAGCCACTAATGAAGTTTTTTACTCAAACAAAGACATGTATGAGGCTCATGATGCATTAATTTGTATTAAGAACAAAACATACATAAATGAGAAAAATAGAATTAAATTCTCAAATCAACACTATCTTAAAGATAATTCTGAGATGTCGGAATTATTTTCTGATTTACCTGAAGCGTTAGAAAATAACTATAATTTCCCATATCGTTGTAATTTTCGACCACATTTTTCAAAACCCATATTACCTGACATTAGTTCAGATAAAGGTGGAAATGCCGATGAGATATTAAAAAAAAATTCCTTGGATGGATTAAAAGAAAAATTTAGGAATATTTTTAACATGCAAGGTAAAGATCTTTTAAAAAATGAAAAATTTTTACTTTACAAAGATAGATTAGATCATGAACTAGATATTATTATACAAATGAAATATTCTAGTTATTTTTTAATCGTTTCTGATTATATTGTATGGGCAAAAGAAAATGATATCCCAGTAGGGCCTGGAAGGGGATCTGGTGCAGGTTCTTTAGTTGCATGGTGTCTTTTAATTACGGATGTTGATCCGATAAAATTTAACCTAATTTTTGAAAGATTTTTAAATCCTGATCGTATTTCGATGCCGGACTTTGATATAGATTTTTGTGAAGAAAAAAGAGACCTAGTTTTTGAATATTTAACTGAAAAGTATAAGGATAGTGTTGCTCATATAATAACTTTTGGAAAATTGAAAGCCAGAATGGTTATTAGAGATGTAGGGAGGGTATTAGGGTTATCGTATGGTTTTGTTGATAGTATTTCCAAAATGATACCTTTTGATCCTTCAAGACCTCAAAATTTAACAGAATGTATTGCTGGGGAGCCAAGACTCCAAAAATTAATTAAAGAGGATCCAAGAGTAAAAAAACTTACAGAACTCTCTTTAAAACTTGAGGGATTGAATAGAAATGTTGCAACTCATGCAGCAGGTGTTGTTATAGCTGATAGAAAATTACAAGAGGTTGTTCCTTTATATAAAGACGCTTCAACAGATTTATTACTTCCCTCAACTCAATTCGATATGTATTCAGCTGAGGATGCTGGATTAATTAAATTTGATTTTTTAGGATTAAAAACATTAACAGTTATTAATAACACACAAAAATTAATAAAAAAAAAAGAGAAAGATTTCAATGTAGAGAATATTAATTATGAAGATAAGAAAGTTTTTGAAATGTTATCTTCGGGCAATACAGTTGGCTTATTTCAAATTGAAAGTTCTGGAATGAGAGAAGCGTTAACTCATATGAAGCCTAATCATATTGAGGATATTATTGCATTAGTTGCTTTGTATAGACCAGGTCCTATGAGCAATATTCCAACTTACAATGATTGTAAGCATGGTAAACAAGAACCAGATTATTTGCACCCTTTATTGGAAGATATTTTAAAACCAACCTATGGAGTAATCATATATCAAGAACAAGTAATGCAAATTGCACAAAAATTGTCAGGTTTCACTGCTGGCCAAGCAGATATTTTAAGAAGAGCAATGGGAAAAAAGAAAAGGTCTGAACTTGAAAAACAAAAACAAAATTTTATTGCGGGAGCTGTTAAAAACGGAATTAGCAAGGAGGTGGCAGCTGGAATTTTTTTAAAAATTGAACCATTTGCAGAATATGGATTTAATAAAAGTCATGCTGCTGCATATGCCATTATATCTTATCAAACTGCATATTTGAAAACTTATTATCCAAAAGAATTTATTGCCGCCTCAATGACTATGGATATATCTAATCAAAATAAACTAAGTGAATTTTTTGAAGAGCTTAAAAGATTAAATATTGAAATTATTAGACCAGATATAAACCAATGTTTCGCCGATTTTAGAACTGAAAATGGGAAATTTTATTATGCTTTAGGTGGTATTAAGGCTGTGGGATATGAAGCTGTTTCTAATATAGTTCAAGAACGAATAACTAAAGGACCATTTAAATCAATTAAAGATTTTTTAAATCGTGTAAACCCAAAAGATATTAACAAATTGCAATTAGAGGGACTTGTTAAAGCAGGTGCTTTTGATAATTTGAATATTAATCGACAATCTTTATTTAATTCTATTCCAAATTTTATTACAAAATCTAAAAACATTTTTGATAATAAATCTGCAAATCAAATAGATTTATTTGGTGAAAATGCTAACGAAGAAGATGAGATAACTACTAATATTGAAGACTGGAAGTTTGAGGAAAGATTATCTAAAGAGTTTGAAGCAGTAGGTTTTTTTATTTCAGATCATCCATTAAATCAGTTTAAAGATGTTTTTGATGACTATAATATTTATCATTATCAAAAATTTAATAATCAAGAAGATCTAAAAGAGTCAAATGTTGCTGCAACATTGTTAAAAATACAAGAGAGAAAAACTGCAAAAGGCAACCCTTATGCAGTTTTAAAGCTAACTGATTTATCGAGCGTTTTTGAGTTGTTTGTTTTTTCAGACACATTAGAGTTAAATCGAGAAATTTTAAAAGAGGGAAATTCTTTTATTTTGACTTTATTTAAATCTTCTTCGGACTCTGAAAATAGATTTAAAAGATTAAATGTTCAAAAAATTGTATCCTTAAAAGACTTGTTAAACAGACCAATTCAAGAAGTAACATTTAATTTAAAATCCACAAAAGAACTAGATGAGATATCAAAATATTTGCCTAAACAAGGAAACACATTGATAAAAATTAATATTAGTGACAATAAAAATGCTTTTAAGTTTCACTTAAAAAACAAGAGGAATATTAACAGAAAAACAATAAATATTTTAAGAAATAAGGAAATTTCAGCAATAATTGGATAATTAAGACTTGTCTAATTCAAAATTTCTTTGTAAATAAACTTCAATTTTAAATTAACACGCACACAGTTTGTTGGTTTTTAAACCTCCGGTCCTTAATTGGAAATGACTGTGGTGGCTTAACCGGGAAAAAATATGAAGATACCAAACGTTACTATTCAACAATTATTAGAGGCAGGAGTTCATCTTGGTCATAAAACTTTAAGATGGAATCCAAAAATGAAGAAATATATATTTGGAAAAAGAGATAGTATTCACATTATCGATCTAACCCAAACTCTAGAATTAACTAAAATCGCTTTAGAAAAAGTTTATGAGACAATTTCAAACAATGGAAAAATCTTGTTTGTATCAACGAAAAAACAAGCTTCCGAGGCAATAGCAGAAGTCGCAAAAGAAACAGACCAATATTTCGTTAATTATAGATGGTTAGGCGGAATGCTCACTAACTGGGGCACTATTTCAAATTCTATAAAAAAATTGAAAAAGTTAGAGATAGATTTAGTTTCTGAGAATAGAGGATTTACAAAAAAAGAACTTTTAAAAATGAGTGTGAAAAAAGATAAATTACAAAGATCACTAGGAGGAATTGCAGAAATGAAAAAAATTCCTGATTTAGTATTTATTGTTGATACAAACTATGAGTCACTCGCAATTCAAGAGTCGGTAAAATTAGGAATACCAATTATTGCAATATTGGATAGTAACTCAAATCCTGATGGAATTGATTTTCCAATACCAGGTAATGATGACGCTAGAAGATCGATAGATCTATATTGTAATCTTATTAAAGAAACAATTGAAAGTGCAAAAAAAGCTGCACCTGTGATTGAAACAAAAAAAGATTCTGAGAAAAAAGACAAAGCTGATAATTCCAAAACTGTTGCTGAGAAAGATCGGGAAAAGCTAGAAAAAAAATTCTTAAAAAAAAAGACTGAAAAATTGAATTAAATGAGTGATATAGAAAAAGTAAAAAAACTTAGAGAGGCAACAGGAGCAGGATTTAAAGATTGCAATTTAGCAATCAAGGAATCAGACGGTGATCTAGATAAAGCTGTTGAAATTTTAAGAGTAAAAGGGATTTCAAAAGCCTCTAAAAAGATGTCAAGAGATGCAAAAGAAGGAGTTGTTGCAGTCAGTGGTGATGAAAATAAGACATCAATCATAGAAGTAAATTGTGAAACAGATTTTGTTGCTAAAAACGACGATTTTATTGATTTTGTAAAAGAATTAAGTGAACTAAACAATCATAATAATTCAGATGTTGAAAAATTAAAAAAATCTAAAATGAAAAATGATATTACTGTTGAGGAAAATTTGGTTGCACTGATAGCCAAAATTGGTGAAAAAATTACTATTGGTAAAACCAAAACGATTTCAAATTCTTCCTCAATAAATTATCAATATTTACATACTGTGGTGAAAGATAATTTGGCTAAATTAGCTGTGATAGTTTCATTAGAAACAAAAAACAATTCTGATATTGTAAAAACATTTGGAAAACAATTGTCTATGCACATAGCAGCATCAAACCCTTTGGCTTTAGAGTCTAGTTTAATTGATAAAACTATCATCGATAAAGAGCAGGAATTAGTTGCTGAAGAACTTAAAAACTTAGGAAAACCTGAGGAGATTGCGAAAAAAATTAGTTTAGGTAAGATGAACAAATTTAAAGAGGATAACGCTCTTTTAACACAAGCTTGGGTTATGGAACCAAAAAAAAAAGTTCAAGATGTTTTAAAAGACCTTGCTATTAATGATTTAAAGATTAGGGAGTTTAGCAGAATTAAAATAGGTGAATAAATGTTTGATGAAAAATCGCATAGCCTCAAAATGGATAAATCGATAGAAGCATTTTTAAAAGAATTATCATCATTAAGAACTGGTCGAGCAAACGCTGCAATGTTGGATATTGTTAAAGTGGATGTTTATGGACAACAAATGCCAGTTAATCAAATTGCCAGTATTACAACTCCAGAACCAAGAATGATAAATGTTCAGGTTTGGGATCAAAACAATGTTCCTTTAGTTGATGCAGCTATAAAAAAATCTGAGTTAGGACTAAATCCACAAATTGATGGTCAATTAATTCGACTGCCAGTACCTGAACTTAATGAAGAGAGAAGAAATGAACTAAAAAAATTAATAAAATCTATGGGTGAAAAATGTAAAATTTCTATTCGAAATATCCGAAGAGATGCTAACGAAGAATTAAAAAAACTTTTAAAATCTAAAGAAATCGGTGAAGATGAAGAAAAATCTTTTGAAAAAAATGTTCAAAACATCACAGATAAGCACATTCAAATAGTTGATGAAAAAGTTTCTTCTAAAGAAAAAGAAATAATGACTATATGAACCCATTAAATCATGTAGCCATTATCATGGATGGTAATGGAAGATGGGGACTAAAATATAAAAATTCAAGAAATGCAGGACATAAAGAAGGTTTGAAAACTGTTGAGAGAATAATTAAAGAAACAATAAAAAATAAAATAAAATTTTTAACGTTGTATGCTTTTTCTACAGAAAATTGGAGAAGACCAAAAAAAGAAATTAACTATTTATTTAATTTATTAGAAAATTTTTTAACTAATAGACTTGAGGAAATACATAAGCAAAATATCAGAATAAAAATATTAGGTTATAAAAAATTTTCATCAAAATTGAACAACCTTTTAAATTTAGCAGAAAAAAAAACTTCAAAAAACAATAAATTACAAATAAATCTTGCTTTAAATTATGGTTCAAAATTAGAATTGATCAATGCTTTTAAGAAAATTAAAAAAAGTAAAAGTAAGATCAATGAAAAAAACTTAGAAAGATATTTACAAACAAAAAATTTACCTGATCCAGATATATTGATTAGAACAGGTAACACTAAAAGATTAAGTAATTTCTTATTATGGCAACTTGCTTATTCAGAAATTTTTTTTGAAAAAAAATTATGGCCAGTATTTACTGAAAAAGATTATAAAAAAATAATTAATGAATACAAACACATAAAAAGAAACTTTGGTAAGGTATGATGAGTAAAGAATTAAAAAATAGAATTTTGAGTTCAATAATTCTGATTCCAGTGGCAATTTTTTTTATTATTCAAGGATCTGTATCTTTTATATTTTTTTTAAGTTTAATTTTTTTAATTACAAGTTTTGAATGGTTAAAAATGACAAATAAAAAAGATCTAGTAAAAATTTTTGGATTACTTTTTTTATTTTTTTCTTTTTATTCAGTAATTTATATAAGACAATATATTGGCTTGAATTTTTTTCTTTTTTTATTAATTATTTGTATATCTACAGATACTGGTGGTTATTTATTTGGAAAAATATTTAAGGGACCCAAATTGATCAATATTAGTCCTAACAAAACTTATTCAGGTGTAATTGGAAGTTTTCTTTTTTCAATTTTATTTGGTTTAACTTATATAAATTATCTTGGTGAAAAAAGTAAAATTCTCCTAGATACTGATCCAATATTTATAATTTTACTTATTTTTTTTATTTCTTTAATTAGTCAAATTGGAGACTTAATAATTTCATATTTTAAAAGAAAAGCAAAATTAAAAGATACTGGAAAGATTTTACCAGGACATGGAGGTTTTTTAGATAGAATTGATGGTTTGATTTTTGTTATGCCAGTAACATATTTACTCGTTTTGCCAATTCTAATTCATAAATTAGATCTAATTAGATAATGAAAAAAAAAATTGCTATTCTTGGTTCTACTGGGTCTATCGGTAAATGTTTAATTGATATTATCAAAAAAGACAAAAAAAATTTTGAAATAGTCTTATTATCCGCAGATGAAAATTATAAGGAATTGTTAAGACAAGCAAAATATTTCAAAGTAAAGAATTTGATAATTACTAACAAAAATAGCTTTAGAAAAATAAAAAATTATGGAAACTTAAGTAACATAAAAATTTTTGACAATTTTGATGTTTTAAGAAAAATTTTTAATCAAAAAAAAATTGATTATACGATGAGTTCAATTTCAGGCATCCAAGGACTTAAACCCACGATTGAAATAATCAAATATACAAACAAAATAGCTATCGCCAACAAAGAAGCAATTATTTGTGGTTGGGATTTAATAGAGAAAAAATTAAAAAAATATAAAACTGAGTTTATCCCAGTAGACTCAGAACATTTTTCAATCTGGTACGCATTAAGGGGTATTGATAAAAATCTTATTGAAAAGATTTATTTAACAGCTTCAGGAGGACCATTTTTAGATAAGCCTTTGAAGAAATTAAAAAGCGTTAATATTCAACAGGCAATTAATCACCCAAATTGGAAAATGGGCAAAAAAATATCAATAGACTCAGCAACAATGATGAACAAAGTTTTTGAGATTATAGAAGCAAAAAAAATTTTTAAAATTTCTTATAAAAAATTGTCAATTTTAATTCATCCAAAATCATACGTTCATGCCATAATCAAATTTAAAAATGGTTTAACGAAATTTGTAGTTCATGAAACTAGTATGAAGATTCCAATTTTTAATTCTCTGTATTCATCAAATAATACAATTATCTCTAAAAATTTAAACTTTCAGACTCTGAATAACTTAGATTTTAGAAATGTTGATTTAAAAAAATTTCCATTAGTAAGAATTCTAAAAACGCTACCAGATAATGCTTCATTATTTGAAACAATTTTGGT
>CABZTG010000021.1 GCA_902528645.1 uncultured Pelagibacteraceae bacterium
AAAAATATTGAGGTTGAGGGAAATAAAAGAATTTCATCAGAAACAATTAAAATGTTTTCGGGGATATCAATTAATGATAATCTGACTGAAAATGATCTAAATGAAGCACTCAAGAAATTGTATGATACAAATTTCTTTGAGTTGATCTCCTTAAAAGTAAGTAACAATGTTTTATTTATAAAAGTTAAAGAGAACTTAATAATTCAAAATATTAGTTTCAATGGGATAAAGAATTCAGAAATACTTAATAATTTAAAAAAGAAAATTATATTGAAATCTAGGTCCTCTTTTAATGAAATTCTTTTAGAAAAAGATAAAAAAATAATTAAGCGTACATTAACAGATTTAGGTTATTATTTTTCTGAAATTGAAATATTAAAAGAGATTTTAGAAGATAGCAAAATCAACTTAACTTACAATATCTCTCTTGGTGATAAAGCTAAAATTCGAAAAATATCATTCATTGGAAATAAAGTCTTTAAGGATAAAAAATTGAAAGGAATAATTTTAAGTGAAGAGTATAAACCATGGAAATTTTTAACAGGAAAAAAATATTTGAATGAATCATTGATTAAATATGATGAAAGACTACTTAAAAATTTTTATTTGAATAAAGGTTATTATAACGCCAAGATAAATTCATCTTTTGCAAAAATTACAGATAATCAAGAATTTGAATTAATATTTAATATTGATGCAAATCCTAAATTATTTTTTGGGGAACTTAAGATAGATTTACCGGATGATTATTCTAAATCAAATTATAAAGATGTAGAAAAATTTTTTAAAAAATTAAAAGATGAACCATACTCACTTAATCGAATTGAAGATATTGTTGAAAAGATTGAAATAATTACCATTAATGAACAATACGAGTCAGTAAAAGCAAATATAAATGAAGATATAGTCTCTAATAAGATTAATATTAATTTTGAAATAGAGGAAACAGAAAAATTTTTTATTGAGCGGATTAATATTCTTGGAAATAATGTTACAAGAGAGTCAGTAATTAGAAATCAAATTGAAATTGATGAGGGTGATCCGTTTAATCAAATACTTTATGCAAAATCTATAAATAATATAAAATCTCTAAATTTTTTTGAAAATGTTGAAAGTGAAATTTTAGATGGTGAGGAGTTTAATACAAAAATAATCAACATCAAACTAACCGAAAAAGCTACTGGTGAAATTTTTGCTGGAGTTGGAACAGGTACAGATGGCTCAAATTTAGCTTTTGGAATTAAGGAAAATAATTACTTAGGAAGAGGAATAATGGTTGATAGTAATTTTAATCTTTCAGATGAACGAATAAAGGGTAAATTTATTGTTTCAAATCCCAATTATAAAAATTCAGATAAAAATTTAGACTTAGCACTTGAGGCTACTTCTACAGATAGATTAGCAACCTCTGGATACAAATCAAATGTTACAGGATTTTCACTTGGTACTAAATTTGAGTATTTGGATGATTTAAGATTTGGATTAATGACAAAAAATTTAATAGAAAATATTTCTATTGACTCAAGTGCCTCTGAAAAACAAAAAAAGCAAGACGGAAATTATTTTGATAGCTTTATTGGACTTGATTTTTTATATGATAAAAGAAATCAAAAATTTCAAACTACAAGTGGTTTTATCAGTAATTACAATCTAAATCTTCCAATTATAAGTGACACTAGTACCCTAACCAATAGTTATAACTTTAAAGCATTTAAAGAATTATATGAAAATAATATTTCAACCTTTTCATTATTTGTGAAAAGTGCCAATTCATTAACTAATGATGATGTGAAACTATCTGAGAGACTATATATACCAGGAAAGAGACTGAGGGGTTTTGAGACAGGAAAAATTGGACCCAAAGACGGAAGTGATTATATTGGTGGAAATTATGTTTCAGGAATTAATGCTACAACAACAATACCTAAGATATTAGAAAACGTACAAAGTGTGGATATAGTAATGTTCTTAGATGCTGCAAATATTTGGGGCGTTGACTATGATAGCTCATTAGATAAAAATGGGATTAGAAGTTCTTTAGGTATCGGTTTAGACTGGCTAACACCAGTAGGACCCTTAACCTTTTCACTTGCTCAACCAATCACAAAAGAACCTACTGATATTGAAGAAACATTTAGATTTAATATAGGCACTAGTTTTTAATGAGCACTATAAAAAAATTTTTTACTCTTTTAATAGTTTACTTTACTTTTATAACTTTTTCTTATGGGCAAGATAAAATTGTTTACTTAGATTTAGACAATCTTGTGAGCAATACAAAAGCAGGTAAAAAAATTTTAAGTAAACTTGAAAATACAAAAAAAGAGACATTATTAAAATTTGAAAAAGAAGAAAAAGATCTTAAAAATATTGAAAATGATATTAAAAAACAAAAAAATATTATAACTGAGGATGAATTAAAAAAAAAATTAGCTGAATACAGGAAAAAAGTTTCAACTTTCAGCCAAAATAGACAAAAAGTTATAAACGAATTCAATAAAAAAAAAAAAGTTGAATTTGAAAGTTTTTTTAAAAAAATTACGCCAATTATTGAACAATATGTAAGTGAAAAAAATATTGACATAGTACTTGATAAAAAAAATATTTTTATTGCTAGTAAAAAGAAAAATATAACACAAGAAATAGTTAAAATAATTGATTCTAAAATTAAATGATTACATCAATAAATAAAAAACAAATTGCAGAATTATTGCCTCATCGTGAACCAATGTTATTAATTGACGAACTTTATGATATTAAAAAGTTATTTTCGGCTACAGCTGTTGTTAATGTAAAAAAAGATAGTTTTTTTGTTAATGGTCATTTCCCCGGACAACCAGTTATGCCTGGAGTATTAATTGTAGAGTCTTTTGGCCAAGCTGCTGCGGCATTAACAGCACATGGCTTAGATAAATCAACTTATGAAAACAAATTAGTTTTTTTGATGGGAGTAGAAAAAGCAAGATTTAGAAATCCAGTCATTCCTGATTGTAAATTAATTTTAAAAATTGAAGCAATTAGATCTCATGGCCGTGTTTGGAAATACAAAGGTGAAGCATTTGTAGGTGAAAAAAAAATGGCTGATGCAATATGGTCGGCTACAATTGTTGATAAGAAATAATTAGCAATAATTCTTGATAACATTTAAATAAATGCTTTGATAAAAGCAATTATGTCTAATCCATTTTTTATTAATAGTGGACCATTTAATATTTCTGAAATTTTAAAAATTTTAAAATTAAAACTTAAAATCGATTTAAATACATCTGTAAAAGATATTAAAGATTTATTTCATGCCGATAAAAATTGCATTACATTTTTTCACTCAAAAAAATATAGTGAAATAGCAAAAAAAACCAAAGCTTCTTATTGTATAACAAACCAAAATTTAAAAGATTACCTTCCAAAAAGCTGTATTGCTATTATTGTTAAAAATGTATTAATTTCAACTTCACTTGTTACTGAAAAGTTTTATCCAAATTCAATTGAGGATGAGTATGATGCAACTGCTGTTAATATAAGAGATACTACTTTAAAAGATATCGTAAATGCTGGAAAAAATGTATTAGTTGGAGACAACGTCAAAATTGGAAAAAATTGTTTAATTGGACATAATTCAATTATAGAACGCAATGTTCAAATTGGTGATAATTGTAAAATTGGATCTAACACAATTTTAAGAAATTCTATAATAAAAGATAATGTAACTATTTTAGATAATTGTGTAATTGGAAAAAAGGGATTTGGTTTTTTTCCATCACAGAATAAAAATTTGAGATATCCTCATATAGGTATTGTTATAATCAATGAAAATTCTGAAATTGGATGTGGATCCACAATAGATCGTGGTTCTCTATCTAATACAGAAATTGGTAAAAATACTTTTTTAGATAATCAAATTCATATAGCACATAATGTTAAAATTGGTGAAAATACAATTATAGCTGGACAAGTTGGAATCGCTGGAAGTTCAATTATAGGAAACAACGTAAAAATTGGTGGTCAGGCTGGTATTTCTGGACATATTAAAGTTGGTAATAACGTAGAAATAGGTGGTGGCAGTGGTGTTATAAAAGATATACCCGATAATGTAAAAGTTATGGGTTATCCAGCAAAAAGTATTAGAGAATTTTTAAAAGATAATAGATGATACATAAAACTGCTATTGTTGATCCAAATTCTAAAATATCATCTAATGTAGAGGTAGGTCCCTATTCAGTAATTGGTCCAAATGTTGAGGTAGGAGAAAATACTATTATCCAATCTCATGTTAGTATTGCGGGAAACACTAAGATTGGAAAAAAAAATAAGATATATCCATTTGCCTCTATTGGAAACGATCCTCAAGATCTAAAATTTAATGGTGAGGATACTAAATTAGAAATTGGAGATAACAATAAAATTAGAGAATATGTAACAATAAACCCAGGTACTAAAGGTGGGGGTGGTATTACTAAAATTGGTAATGGATGTTTATTTATGGTTTCATCACATATAGCGCATGATTGCTTAGTCGAGGACAACGTGATACTTGCAAATAATGTTCCTCTTGGTGGACATGCATATATTGAGCAAAATGTAATAATCGGTGGCAATTCAGCTGTGCAACAATTTACTAGAGTAGGTAAGTTTGCGATGATAGGGGGAATGTGTGGAGTTGTTAGAGATATCATTCCTTATGCAATGGTACATGGCAACAGAAGTGTTCTTCAGGGTTTAAATTTAATTGGTTTAAGAAGAAAAAATATACCTAATAAAGAAATCTTAGTTTTAAGTGAAGCATATAAAGAAATCTTTAAAAACGAAAATTTGACGGAAAATTTGAAAAATTTAGATGCTAAGCTCAGAAAAAATGCTCTTGTGAAAGACGTTGTTGATTTTTTAGAAAAAGATAAAAAAAGACCAATATGTACACCTTTTTCAAAATAAAATGATAGGTTTGTTTTTAGGTGATACAGATTTTTCAAAAATAGTCCTTAAAAAAATAAAAAAACTAAAAAGAAAATACTTCATAATTGATTTTTCCAATAATAATGATTTTGCTAGAGAAAAAAATTCTTACAGAATTAGCATTGGAAAATTCGGAAAAATTATAGACCTAATTAAAAAGCAAAAATCGAATAAAGTTCTTTTTGCTGGGAAAATTGCTAAACCTAAATTTTCCACATTGAGATTAGATTTAAAAGGCATTTATTACATGCCCAGTATTATAAAAGCTGCTAAATTAGGAGATGCAGCTATAATTAAAGTCATAATTGAAATCCTTAAAAATGAAAAAATTGATGTTATAAGTTCAATTCATTTCAATCCTGAGTTAACTGGTAAAAAAGGTTTGCATACAAAGATAAAACCTTCTCGAGCAGATATTAAATCAATCAATAGAGGTATAAAATATTTAGCTAAAACTAATAGTTATGATCATATTCAAGCATTAGTAGTAAGAGATAATAAGATAATAGCAAAAGAAGACAATAGAGGTACCAAAAAAATGATGACTAAATTAAAGAATAATTCTGGCGGTATTTTAATAAAATTTCCGAAAAAAAAACAAGATTTGAGAATGGATTTACCAACAATAGGGATCCAAACTATTAAAGATTGTAAAAAATATGGATTAAAAGGGATAGTTCTTAAATCAAAAAAAAATATCTTTTTAGATAAATCTAAAAGTATTGAATTTGCTGATAAAAATAAAATTTTTATTTTGATAAAATGAAAAAAATATTTGTGCTTACAGGAGAACCCTCTGGAGATAAATTAGCTTCCACAGCGATTTCAAAACTTCAAAAAGATTATACCGATATTGAATATTTATCTGTAGGCGGATCAAATTTAAAAAAAATTGGTATTAAGTCTATCTTTGATTTAAAAGAAATAACTTATTTGGGTTTTACGAGTGTTTTTTTAAATATTTTTAAGATTAATAAAAGAATTAATCAAGCTGTCAATGAAATCTTAAAATTTAATCCAGATATTTTGTTTAGTGTCGACAGTCCAGATTTTACTTTAAGAGTTGCAGAAAAGGTAAAAAAAATTAATCCTCAAATTAAGACAATTCACTATGTAGCCCCGCAAGTTTGGATTTGGAGAAAGGGAAGGGTAAAAAAGATTAAAAAATTTATTGATCATATTCTTTTATTATTTGATTTTGAAAAAAAATTTTTTGATGAAGAGAATATAAATAATACTTTTGTAGGTCATCCGTTAATAGAAAATAACAAAAATAATAAAACTGATATCAATAATTTTATTTCTAATAAAAAAAAAATAATTTCTATATTTCCAGGTAGTCGAAAATCAGAAACAAATGTTTTGTTACCAATATTGATTGATTTTATAAATATGATGAACAAAAGAAATTTAAATTATAATTTTGTTTTTCATGCTACTGAAGAAAACAAAAATAATATTATTGAGTATATTAAAGATAAGAATTTGAATAATATTGATATAATTTCAGATGAAAATATGAAAAAGGAAATTTTATCAAATTCAATTTTTGCTGTATGTAAGTCAGGAACAATATCTCTTCAAGTCTGTAATGCTAATGTTCCTTCAATAATTATTTATAAATTAAATTTTATAAATTTTATGATCTTTAAATTATTGGTAAATGTTAAATTTGCAAATATCATAAATATAATTAATAATAAAGAGGTTATTCCTGAATTGTTGCAAAGTGAATGTAATGCAAAAGAAATTTATAATTCTGTTTTATATATGCTTAAAAATCCTGAGATTGGAAAAAAACAATTAGAACAATGCAATCAAACTTTAAAAGGAATTAGATCGAATTCTTCATCATCTAATGAAGTAGCCATAATCTTAAGAAATAGTCTTGTTGGATAACCTTTTTTCAACCTCTTCTTTACCAAGAGATATAATTATATCATAAATACCAGGACCAAATTTTGACCCTGTTAAAGCCACTCTTAAGGGTTGACCAACACCTTTAAAATTGGTGTTATTAGATTTTATTAGTTCCTGAACTATCGGTTCTAAATTTTCCCTGGTAAAGTTGCTTATTTCTTTAATATTATTTTTAAATTCGGAGATAATTTTTCGCGCATTAGCATCAATTAATTTTAGATCTTCTTTATTAAAATTAACTTCATCATTAATAATATATTGGCTATTATTATATATATCCTCTAGTGTTTTAGCTTTATTCTTGAGAAAAGTTAGAGATTTTTTAATTTTATCTTTTTTTTCCTCAATAATCTTTTTTTTAAAAATCTCACAATAATTAATTAGTTGATTAAAAAGTTCGTTTTCATCAATGCTTTTTATGTAGTGTTCATTCATAGATAGAATTCTACTTAAATCTAATTTTGATGGTGATTTTCCAATACCTTCAAGATTAAAATATTTTACACTTTCATCTAAAGTAAAAATTTCTTTATCTTCATATGACCAACCCAATCTTAAAAGATAATTTCTCAAAGCATCTGGCATAATACCTATTTTAGAATAGTCCTCTAGAGTTGATGCTTTATCTCTTTTAGATAATTTTTTCCCCTCCATTGTATGAATTAATGGTATATGTGCAAACGTTGGTAAAGCCCATCCCATTGCTTCATAAATTTGAATTTGTTTAAATGTATTGATTTTATGATCATCACCTCTAATAATATGTGTCATATTCATCTGATGATCATCAACAGCAGCAGATAAATTATAAGTTGGAGTGCCATCATTTCTTAATATTACAAAATCTTCGATAGTATTATTTTCAATTTCTACATTTCCCTGAACTTTATCTTTTAATATTGATGTACCATCAATTTTACTTTTAAATCTAATTACTGGTTTAATATCTTTAGGCGCTTCATTTTCATTTCTGTCTCTCCATTTTCTATCATAAACGTATGAAATTTTTTTTTGCTTAGCTCTTTTTTTTTGTGCTTCAATTTCTTCAGTCGAGCAATAACATTTATAAGCACTACCTTTTTTTAATAGTTCATTTGCAACTTTGATATGATCATCAATTTTTTGAGATTGTATATATTCTGTTCCATCATGATTGATACCTATCCATTGCAAAGATTTTATAATTTGATTTTTGTATTCTTCTTTTGATCTTTCTTTGTCTGTATCTTCTATACGTAGATAAAAATTACCACTTTGGTTTTTTGAATATAACCAATTAAATAAGGCTGTTCTCACCCCACCAATATGCAAAGGTCCAGTAGGTGATGGAGCAAATCTAGTTGCTACTTTTTTCATTAAAAATGGTTTAGACTATTTTTTTAGAAGTTTCTATATAAAGATACTAAAACACCTTGAACTTTTACTCTATCAGGGCCAAAAATTTTGGTTTCATAGTTTTTATTAGCACTTTCTAACGCTACTACTTTACCTTTTTTTCTAATTCTTTTAAGCATAGCTTCGTGTTCGTCAATTAAAGCTACCACTATTTTTCCATTATCGGCTGTATCAGTCCTTTTGATGATGACTGTGTCACCTTCATGAATTCCAGCTTCAATCATTGAGTCTCCCTGAACTTTAAGGCCAAAATAATCTCCATTTTTTTCTAAGTTATTTGGTAATGGAATTCTAGAAACTTCATTTTGAATTGCTTCAACAGGTGTTCCGGCTGCTATTTTACCTAAAACTGGCACGTCTGCATCATCGGATAGAGGTTTTTCTTCATCCAAACCTCCTTTAATGACACTTGGGGAAAAATTATTGTAAATATCATTTGCTGAAGCAGTCTCTGGTAATTTTATAACCTCCAAAGCTCTAGCTTTATGAGCAAGCCTTTTAATGAAACCTCTTTCTTCTAAAGCACTAATTAATCTGTGAATCCCAGATTTTGATTTAAGATTTAGAGACTCCTTCATCTCTTCGTAAGAAGGGGATACACCAGAGCTTCTCAACTTCTTGTTGATAAATAAAAGCAGGTTTTTTTGTTTTTTAGTTAGCATAAGAACAAATATCGTACAAACAATGTTCTATAAAAGTTCTTAATAATTAACAATAGTTAAAAAGTTATGAAAAAACTCACTTTTTTGACTATAAAATGGAAAAAATCGAATTATCTTTTAAATCTTTTAAAAGTGATTCACCAATTAAAAAGGTTTTGATGGATGTTTTACTTGATAGTTCCATCAGTTCTTCTTTAGTTTTAATTCCACTTTCAGAAATCAATGGACCAGGGTGATTAACCAAAACATCGTGGATATCATAAGTTGTATAAATATCGGTTTTTAAAGTTTTTAAATTTCTGTTGTTAATACCTAATAAAGCATCTTTAAATCTAAGTGCTTGTTTAGCTTCATTAACAGTATGAACCTCTACAATAACTGACATGTTCAATTTTAAAGCTTCTTCATATAATTCATCTGCTAATTTATCTGAAACTCCAGCTAAAATAATTAAGATAGCATCGGCACCATAACTTTTAGCTAAAGGAATTTGAAATTTATCTATAAAAAAATCTTTACAAAGAATCGGTAAATTAACATCTCGTTTAATTTTACTAATATGTAGCAAGTTTCCTAAAAAAAAATCCTCCTCGGTTAAAACGGATAAGCAGGTTGCTTTGTTTGATTTATATATATTAGCTATTTTTATTGGATCGTAGTCTTTTATAATTATACCTGCAGAGGGACTTGCTTTTTTTATTTCAGCAATAATTGAGAATTTATTGTTTTCAACGTTTTTTTTAATTGTATCTTTAAAATTAATGTATGAAGTATTTTTTTTTATTAATTCTTCAAGTGTCTCAAGACCTATACTTTTTTTAAGCTCTAAAATTTTTTTACTTTTAGTATTTATTATTTTTTCAAGAACATTTTCAGCCATTTTGAATTTTCTCTAGTTGTTTAAATGCTTGACCTGATAAAATGTTTTTTCTAGCATCATCGTAAGCTTTATCGAAATTCTGATGAGTTTCATTAACAACTAATCCTGCTGCAGCATTTAAACAAACTGCTTTAGAAAAATCATTATCTTCGCCTTTAAATATATTAATCATTTTATCTGCATTAAAAGCCGCATCATTACCAATGAGATTTTCAAACTTATCTGCATTTATATTTAACTTATTTGGATCAATAATAATCTCAGAGATGACTCCATCTTTTAATTGAATTACATTGGTTTTAGCATAAGGTGAAATTTCATCTAATCCATCTTCACTATTAACTATCCAAGCAAATTTAATATCTAAATTTTTTAAAGCATTAGCAAATATCTTTAATAGTTTTTTATCAAAAACACCAATAACTTGTTTTTTTACTAGAGCAGGGCTACTTAAAGGTCCGATCATATTGAATATAGTTCTTTTTCCAATTTTTTTTCTTGTAGGTCCAACAAATCTCATTGCGCTGTGATAGTTGGGTGCAAACATGAATCCAAAATTATTATCATTAATTTGATTTTCAATATCTTTTGGCTCTAGATTTATTTTTATATTTAAAGCTTCTAAAACATCACCAGATCCACATTTTGAGGATACAGCTTTGTTTCCATGTTTAGCCACCTTAACACCCATGCTTGAAAGTAATAATGCTGAGGCTGTTGATATATTAAGTGTATTCATACCATCTCCACCAGTTCCACAAGTATCAACACAGTTTTCTACATTTACTCTTTTAGACTTGTTTCTGAGAACAAAAACTCCACCAGCTACCTCACTAGAAGACTCACCTTTTGCTGATAAAAGTGTCAAAAAATCAAATATTTCTTGGTCTTCTGCTTTACCCTCCATCAATAATTCAAAAGCAGATTTACTTTCATCAAAAGATAAATTTTCTTTTTTTTTAATTTTTTCAATGAATTGTTTCATTAATCTTAAATTTTTATAAAATTTTTTAAAATTTTAATTCCTAATTTAGTTTTAATACTTTCAGGATGAAATTGCACTCCATGTATATGATATTTCTTATGTTGTACTCCCATTATTAGTCCATCTTGAGTCTGAGCAGTAATTTCAAGATCCTTAGATAACGATTTTTTATCAATAATTAAGCTGTGATATCGAGTGGCTTCAAACGTTTTAGGGAGATTTTTTAAAATACCAACTTTTTTTGAAAAAATCTTACTAGTTTTTCCATGCATTAGCTTTCTAGCTTGAACAATTTTTGAGCCAAACACTTGACCTATAATTTGATGGCCTAAACAAACTCCGAGTATTGGTATTTTTTTATATAAAGATTTTACGATTTTAAGACAATTACCTGATTGATTGGGGTTACCAGGTCCAGGTGAAATTACGATCTTATGATATCTTTTTTTTAGAATTTCATGAGATGTAATTTGATCATTTCTAATTACCTCAACATTTACTTTTAATGAAGACAAATAATGGTAGAGATTAAAAGTAAAACTATCGTAATTATCAATTAAAATTATCTTTTTCATTTTAACGCGTTAATTAAAGCTTTTGCTTTATTTACAGTTTCTTCATATTCTTTTAATGGTTTGCTATCTGCAACAATCCCAGCTCCAGCTTGGACATAAAATCTGTTATTTTTTGCAACAGCTGTTCTTAAAGCAATACATGTATCAAACTCTCCATTCGCCGCAAAATACCCAATGCCACCTGCATAAACTTTCCTTTTTGTAGACTCTAGTTCATCAATAATTTCCATAGCTCTTATTTTGGGAGCTCCAGAGACAGTTCCAGCTGGAAAACCCGCTAAAAGAGACTTAAATTTAGAAAATCTTTTATCATGTTTACCTATTACGTTTGAAACTATATGCATTACATGTGAATACCTTTCAATTATAAAACTTTCAGTAACTTTAATAGAATTAGTCTTAGATACCTTTCCGGCATCATTTCTTCCAAGATCTAATAACATTAGATGTTCAGAAAGCTCTTTTTTATCTTTAAGTAAATCTTTCTCATAGAAACGATCCTCTTTAATCGTTTTTCCTCGAGGTCTTGTCCCGGCAATGGGTCTTACAGTTATTTTGCCATCTCTTAACCTTACTAATATTTCGGGACTTGCACCTATTATTTGAAAATCAGTAAAATTAAAAAAAAACATAAATGGAGATGGATTAGTTATTCTCAATTTTTTATAAATATCGATTGGTTTTTTTGTCAATTTAGTCTCAAAACGCTGGCTTAAAACGACTTGAAATATATCTCCTAATTTAATGTATTTTTTTGCCTTATTAACTATAGATAAAAATTTATTTTTAGAGGTATTTGAATTAATTATAATTTTTTTTGACTTATTATTTATTACATTATCTATTTTTTTTACTGATGATTGTAAAGAGAGCGTGAAAAGTTCAGATTGGATATCTTCATATTTACTTTTGTAATTCGTAATTTTTTCATCTTTAAAAATATTATTGATAAAGAATATTTCCTTTTTCAAATTGTCGTGAATAATAAGTGTTCTTGGACGTAATAATCTAACATCAGGTAATTTTAAGTCATCTTTACAATTGTTCGGGATTTTTTCGATGTACCTAATTGCATCGTATGAAAAATATCCTGAAATCAAAGAACAAATTTTCGGTAATTTATTAGGAGTTTTAAACTTAAAATCTTCAATTATTTTTTCTATCAAATATTTAGGTTTATCCCTTAACTTAATTTTTTTATTTTTCTTTATTAAATAAGAATTATTATTGTTAAATTCCCAAATTTTATCAGGATTTTTACCAAATATAGTGTATCTGCCTCTAATCTTACCTTTTTCTACTGACTCAAAAATAAAGCTATTTTTTTCAATTAAAAAGTTATCAATTAAATTAATTATTTCTTCATCAGTTTTTACTTTTTTTGATGTATAGATTATTTGATTTTCGTTGTTTCTGTGTCGAAACTTGAATTCTTTGAAGCTTCGATTAATTTTCATTTAAAATAGTTTTTAACTCGTTCAATAGTCTGTTGATTTAAAGAAACATCATATTTGTCATTTAAAAATGTATCATAAGATTTTATAATTTGATTTTTGTATTCTTCTTTTGATCTTTCTTTGTCTGTATCTTCAATAGTATCCAAAACAGATGATGTAGGTGTTAATTCTCCTCTAGATACAATTGTAAGTGCTAAACTACAAATTATAAATAAAGTGGCAACAACGGCTGTTGCTTTGGTCATAAAATTACCTGCTGATCTGGAAAACATATAACTTTCCTGAGAAACTCCAATTCCTAAAGCACCACCCTCAGACTTTTGCATCAAAACTAGTAACACCAATATTAATCCAAATATGATGTTCAAAATTAACAATATATTTTCCATGAG
>CABZTG010000022.1 GCA_902528645.1 uncultured Pelagibacteraceae bacterium
CAAAAACTTTTATTGACAAAAGGGCAAGTGTCCTAGCGAGAGGCTTAAAACAAGATATGGAATTTGATACTAAAATTTTAGAAAATAACGAAGTAATGATTGATGATCAATTTATTGGAAAGATAAATGGACTTAAATTAGAACTAGATTTAAAAAAGGGTGCTTTAGAAACAGATATCAAATCGCTCAAAAAAGCAGCAAGACAGACAGTTAGTCCAGAACTTCAAAAAAGAATAGATATAATAATCGAGACAGGTTTAATAGAACTAAGCCTGGATTTTAAAATTTATTGGAGAAAGTATCCAATTGCAAAATTGCAACCAGGTAGAGACTATTTAAATCCAAATATTGTTCTTATAGTTGATGATATTCTGGAAACAGATCAATTAAAAAAATTAAATGATTATTTAGTGAAATGGCTAAAAAATAAAATACAAAATGTTTTGGGCAGTTTAATTGATTTGAGGAACCTTAAAGAAAAAAATTCATCAATTAAAGCTCTTGCATATCAATTGTATGAAAACAATGGAGTCCTTCAAAGAAATCAAGTTATAGATTATCTAAAAATATTAGGACAAAATGAGCGGAAATTTTTGAGGGATCAAGGAGTAAAATTTGGAAGATATCATGTATTTTTACATAAATTAATCAAACCAGAGGCTGTATCCCTAAGAACTTTGCTTTGGAAAAATTACCATCAAAAATATTTTAATTTAAAACCTCCTTTGTTTGGTTTAAATTTTTTAGAAAATGACAAGATTAAAAACAGAAATTTTATGTTACTTTGTGGATTTGAGAAATTTGACAATTTTTACGTAAGAATTGATATTTTAGAAAGATTATTTGTTCAGATTATTAATTCAAACTCAGAAAATAATCAAATTAAGTTAATACCTGAAATGTTAAATTTACTTGGATGTAACAAGGACAACTTTAAAAAGCTATTAAAAATTATGGATTATAAAGTGTTTGAAAAAAATAATGATATATTTTTTAAATATAATCCTAGAAAAAGCTCAAAAAAAATAGATAAAAAATTCATTAAAGAAAGTCCTTTCAAAGTGTTAAAAAATTTAAATTTAAACCAGTAAGTAATGTTTTTTAAAGAAAAAAAAGGAGATACTAAAACTAGTGATTTAGCAAGAGTTGCAGCATTATTGATTCATGCCGCAAAAATTGATGAGAACTTCTCAAAAGAAGAGGAAGTTATAATAAGTAAGGCACTTTTGAAAATAGGTGCAGACCAAAATAATTTAGAAAATATTTTAAAAGAAGGCAAAGAAATAGAAGAAAACTCTAACCAAATTTTGGATTTTACAAGGGAAGTTAAAAATATGGATGATAGAAAAAAAATTGAGATTATAGAAACCCTTTGGAGAATAATTTACTCTAATAAAGAAGCAGATATGTTTGAAACTAATTTGATGAGACGACTTGCAGGCTTATTGTATATTGACAATAAAATCATGGGAGATATCAAAGAAAAAATTAAGAAAGAAAATCAATAATGACATATATAGTGAATGACAAATGCATTAAATGTAAATTAATGGACTGTGTCGAAGTTTGCCCTGTAGATTGTTTCTATGAGGGAAAAAATATGCTTGTAATTAAACCTGATGAGTGTATAGATTGTGGCGTTTGTGAGCCTGAGTGTCCTGTTGATGCAATAAAAGCTGATACAGAGCCAGGGTCTGAAAAATGGCTAGAAATCAATAAACAATATTCCGAAATCTGGCCAAATATAACAGTTAAGAAAGATCCTCCATCGGATCACAATAAATATAAAGATGAGCAAAATAAGTTTGAAAAGTATTTTAAAGAAAACCTTTAAAAAAAATAAAGCTACTAAATCAAAAAAAAAGGTAAAAACAAAAAAGGTTGTTAAATTAAGAAAAGTAAAAAAAAAAATTAATAAATTACCAAAAAAATTAATTAAAACTAAAAAAGTACCTGTAAAAAAATCATTAAAATCTGAAGTCAAAACTACAGAGCAAAAAAATGATGGTTTAAGAATTACAAAAAATAATGAGACTAAACCAGAAATTAAAAAAGTAAAAAAACAGGAAACAGAAAAAAAAGAATATAAAATCAAAGATTACGTCGTATACCCAAAACATGGTGTTGGGCAAATTACCGAATTTAAAAAAATAAATATTGGAGGAATAGACGTTGAAACTTATGTTATCAAATTTGAAAAAGATAAAGCAAATGGAATGGTGCCTGTTAACAAACAATTACACTTAAGACCATTAGCTACTATCAATCAGGTAAATAAATGTATCTCAATATTAAAAAGTAAGCCTAAAATAAAAAGATCTATGTGGAGTAGGAGAGCACAAGAATATGAAGCGAAGATTTCATCAGGTAAGATTTATGAGCTAGCTGAAGTAGTAAGAGACCTTAATAAGGGGGATGATTTGATGGTTGACCAATCTTATAGTGAAAGACAATTGTTTGAAAAAGCATACGAAAGAATTCTTTCAGAATTTCAAATAATTCTAAATCTGTCATTAGAGGATACTCAAAAAAAATTAGATAAAGCTTTAAAAAGAAACCTAAATACTCAACCTAAACCAGAAGCAGCACCAATAAAGCAAGCTTCATCAGATTTACCTGAAGAAGAAGCTGTTTCAGAAAATGAAGAAGATATAGAGGAATAAAAAAAAACGCCTCTCACACGTAAATCGTTATGAGAAGCGTTTTTAATAAAGAATACTAAGTAATTATCTTCTTCTTCTTTTTTTAGCTTTTTTCTTAGCTTTTTTCTTAGCCTTCTTTGCTTTTTTTCTTCTCTTAGGCATCTTTAGCTCCCTTTTTAAGTTAAACGAATCAATTGATTCGCTATTAATCTATTTTTATTTTTTTATGTGCCTTATGTCAAATCTTAAATTTTAAAGAAAATTTTTAAACTAAAATTAAAATTTAAATTTTTTTAAAAAGTTTTAAATTGTAAAAAAGTTAGTGTTTATGCGCTTAATAATCAAATATTTTATAAAAAATTAATAAAGTTTTTCCAAATCTTCTTTATATTTTTCTAGAATTTTTTTTCTTTTTAGTTTTAAAGTTGGTGTTAACATTCCATTTTCAATTGTAAATTCTTTATCAATTAATTTTATTTTTTTTACTCTCTCAACAAGAGTTAAGCTTTTATTTAGATCATCTATATATAATTCAATTTCTTTTTTATTTTTTTCACTATCACTTACAATTAAAGCAACTAAATAATTTTTTTTGTCTCCATAAACTAAACTTTGTTTAATTTTTTCCTCAAGACACAATAAATTTTCAATTTTTGAAGGTGAAATGTTATCACCACCAGAATTTACAATGATTTCTTTTTTTCTGTCGGTAATTTTCAAATTTCCCTCTTTTGTAATTTCACCAATGTCTCCTGTGTGTAACCAACCATTTTTAAGTATATCGTCTGTTTCCTTTTTCATGTTCCAGTAACCAAGCATTACATTTTCACCTTTAACCAGAATTTCACCATCCTGTGCAATCTTCACCTCATTAGTTTTAAAAGGAGGTCCTACTGTATCAATCTTGATTTTTTCAGGTATATTGCAACTTACTACTGGAGATGCCTCCGTAAGACCATACCCTTGTAAAGTTGGCAGTCCGATAGAGTTCAAAAATTCACCGATTTTTTGATCTAAAGCACCCCCTCCAGAAACAAAAGCCTTTAAATTTCCACCAAACTGATTTTTGATTTTTCGTCTTACTAACTTTTCACACAAATAATTTAATATTTTTTCTCTAAAGCTCATATTCTCATTTTTTAGTTTTTTCATTCCAAGTAAAATTGTCGAAGATATTAATTGTTTTTTCAGACCTGTTTGTTTTGAAAAATTCATAGAAATCTTGCTGTACAAATTTTGATAAAATCTAGGCACAGCAGTCATTATAGTTGGTTTAGCAACTGCAATATTAGATAATAATTTTTCTAAACTTTCAGCATAATAAATTTTTGCTCCTAATGTGATTTGAACAAATTGAACAGCATGTTCATATGAATGAGATAAAGGTAACCAGGTCAAAAAAACTGGTTCACTATCTTTAACTAACGAGTTCAAAATTTCTTGCGCACCCTCACAATTTGATAAAATACCCCCATGACTCAGCATTACACCTTTAGGGTTACCAGTTGTTCCTGATGTGTAAATAATACAAGCTAGATCTTTTCTTTCAATATTTTGGTTAAAGTTGTAATGATCTAAAGTTTTGTCTTTAGAAAATCTTTCAAAAATATTTTCTATACTATCAATTTGTTTATTTATATTTTCTATTGATAAAACTTTTATATTATCTGAAATGAATTTATCTATTTTTTTTAATTGAGTATTATTTGAGACAATACAAATTTTTGGATTACAATCATTAATGATATATTCATAATCTTTTTCAGAGTAAGTTGTAAATAAAGGAACTGTTACCCCACCAGCGTTCATTATGGCTATATCAGAAATAAGCCATTCAGGTCGATTTTCAGATAATAAAATGCACCTATCCCCTTTAGATAAATTTTTTCTTAAATATTCAGATAAAATTTGAATATTTCTTTCAACTTGTTTCCAAGTAAGAAAATCTTTCTTATTATCCTTTAACCAATTTAAAAATGGTTTATTAGAAGTAGAGTTTAACTGCTTATACTTCGTGAAAAAAAGTTCCACTAAACTGTTAATTTTACTTAATTCCATAATTTGGTGGGCGAAGAGAGAATCGAACTCTCACTTCTTGCGAAACACGATTTTGAGTCGTGCGCGTCTACCAGTTCCGCCATTCGCCCTAGTTATTTAATAATTTATTAAATAGTATAAGAACTAAAATTATATTAAAACCAAAAAATGTTTAAAAGTCTTTACAAAAAATGTTTAGATTTAGCAGCTCACAAAAGTTCTAAATATTATTTGGCAATAGTCTCTTTTGTTGAAAGCTCATTTTTTCCTATTCCGCCAGATGTAATGGTTATTCCAATGGTAATATCAAAAAAAAATGATTTTATTAAAATCTTTCTTATAACTACAATTTTTTCAGTTTTAGGTGGTATGCTTGGCTACTTAATTGGTGCGTTCTTTTTTGAATTTGGAGCACACATTATGAGTTTTTATGGTTATGAGGATAAGTTATCAAAAATTAAAGAAAACTTAGTTAATAGTGATGGTTTTTATGCTTGGTTAGGAGTACTTTTTTTAGCTGGTTTTACTCCTCTTCCATATAAAGTTTTTACAATTGCAAGCGGCCTAATAGGATTCAACTTTTTAATCTTTGTTTTGATAAGTTTAATTTCCCGAGGATTAAGATTTTTTATTGTATCATACCTTTCTTATAAGTTCGGTGATTTATTTAATGAATATATGGATAAGCATGGGTCAAAATGGTTTACAATAATTGGAATATTAATTGTTATTATTGGCTTAATAATTTATCTGATTTTTAAATCTCATGTTTAATCTTAAAACTGAAATTTACTTGAGAATAATTTTTCTATTTAGTCTAATAGCTTTGATTTCTGCTTATTTTATAGAGCATGTTCTGGGCCACCAACCATGTAATTTATGTTTGATAGAGAGAATTCCTTATGGGCTAAGTATAATTTTGATATCTCTAATGTTTATTATAAAGAAAAATGAAAATTTCTTTATCTTGCTTTTAATACTAACTTTTATTTTTTCTTTTTTTATTTCATTGTATCATTTCGGCATAGAACAAGGCATTTTTCAAGAATCAACTGTTTGTGGTGTAAAAATCTTTTCTGAAAATGTAAGTAAAGAGGAATTACTAAATCAACTAAGTGAAAAGACTATAAGCTGTAAAGATGTGACATTTAGGATTTTAGGATTATCACTAACTACTATTAATATTGTAATAAGTATATTATTTATTATAACCCTAGCAAAAATTTTTACTAAATATGAAAAAAACTGATAGAAGAGTTGAAGAATTTATTAGAGTTGACCATGCAGGCGAGAGGGGTGCTGTCAAAATTTATGAAGGTCAGTTATTGGCTTTAAATACAATTGTTAAAAATGACAATTTAAAAAAAACAATTGAGGATATGAAAGAACATGAAGTTGAACATTGTCAATTTTTTGAAAACGAAATAAAAAAAAGAAATATTGAGCCAACAAAATTTTTGCCATTGTGGGATCTGCTAGGTGTAGGTTTAGGTTTTGGGTCTACTATTCTTGGAAAAAAAGCAGCTATGCTATGTACTGCCTCCGTTGAAGAAGTAATAGATAAACATTACCAAGACCAAATAAATCAACTTGGTCCAGAAGAAAAAAATCTAAAAAAGAAAATTATAAAATTCAGAGAAGATGAGCTTCATCATAAGGATATTGCTTATGAAAAAGGAGCTACCAAAAAAGGCATTTACTCAATTATGGATAAAATAATAAAAACAGGTTCAAAAATTGCAATTCGAATATCAGAAAAAGTATAAAACTTAAGCTTCTAATTCAACATCCCAATATAAATAATCCATCCAGCTTTTATGTAAATAATTTGGGGGAAAATTTTTTCCATTACGATGTAAATCTTCTGTTGAAGGTTGATAAGGATGTTGGGCCAGTTTCATGCCCGATAATTTTAATAGTTTGCCTCCTTTTTTAACGTTACAAGCAGAACATGCTGTAACGACGTTATCCCAATTAGTTTCCCCACCTTTTGATCTAGGCAATAAATGATCAAAAGTTAGTTCCTCGTTGCTGCCACAATACTGGCAGGAAAATTTATCTCTCAGAAAAACATTAAATCTTGTAAAACTTGGTTTAGATTGAGGAACAATATAATCTTTTAGAGCAATTACACTAGGCAATTGCATATTAAATGAAGGACTTCTTACTACACGATCGTAATTACTTACTATAATTACACGATCTAAAAAAACTGATTTAACAGTATCCTGCCATGACCATAGTGATAGAGGATAGTAGCTCAATGGTCTATAATCAGCATTTAAAACTAGTGCAGGACATTTTTCTAGTGAAACATCTTGATCAATAAAATTATTCATATCAAATTTTAACTTAAATAAAAATTTTTTTCAATATTTAGGAATTATTAAATTTTTTTAAGATATAATTCAATGCAATACTTGAAGCATTTACAGGAATATGATGGTCACAATTTTTTATGAGATGCGTCTCAATGTCTATATTATTTCTCATAAAAAAATCTTTTGCCTCTAACATAAAATTTGGCGATACAACTTGATCAGAATCACCATGAATTAACAAAATACTTGATGAGTTTTTTTTTCTCAATTTCAAATCCTTTTCATCAATAATTTTTCCAGAAAAACCCACAACACAATTAAAAGGTTCTTCAGAAGTAAGTCCTAAGTTTATTGACATCATGCAGCCTTGGCTAAAACCAGATAAACAAATTTGTTTATTTTCAAAATTAAATTCATTTTTAATTTCATCAATAAATTTTGATAACTTTTTTTCAGCCTTTATAGATTGATCCAAAATATACTCTGGATCATCTTTGCTTAAATCAAACCACTGATATCCATTTGGGTTTATACTGCATGATTCATGACCATTAGGACAAATAAAAATAGTATTAGGTAAATGTCTTTTCCAGTTCAGTGAGAGCATACTAATATCCTTGCCATCACCACCATAACCATGAAGTAAGATGATAGCATTTTTAATCTTTTTATTAGTCTCTGGTTTAACCATTACTGAGTCTAGGCAAAATGTCATAGTGTGTGAATTATGTTTTTTTATTTTAAAAACACCCTACAATACCTTCATGATATCTGGAATAGTAGTTAAAATATTATCTATAGTTTTGTTAATGGCAGTTGGGATTGTTTTAATTCTTGGTATCGGAACTTTATTTAAAGGCGGTGAAACCAGCAAAAAATATTCTAATAAATTAATGCAATTAAGAGTTTTACTCCAATTTATTGCAATAATTGCTTTGGTTGGTTTTGCATATTTTTTCAAAAATTAGTTGTAACTAGCCAACCAATCAACAAAATTTTTTTCCTTAAAATCGATTGAACCAACAATTCTTGCAAACTCATATCCATCCTTGTTTATCAAAATTGTGGTGGGCACTCCTCTTAGTCCAAACTTTTTCGCTAAAGTAATTGGTGCGTCGAAATATATCTTAAGATTATCTATACCTAAATCTTCAAAAAATTTTGAGGCTTTTTCTAAATTATCCTGACCAACATTAATCGGAAATATTTTTAAATTATCTAAATTTTTTTGAGATTGCAATTGATTAAGAGATGGCATTTCCTCTTTGCATGGGGCGCACCAAGTTGCCCAAAAATTGAGCAAAACCAAATTGCCTTCAAATTGATCAAGTTGAATTTCATTACTCTGATCATCTAAAAACCTTAATCCATCATATTTTTTAAGCTCTTTATTGATAACAAGATTTTTTATGTCTTTGATTTCTGCCGCTACACAATTAGATATTAAAAAAGCAAATATTATTAAAAATCTCATATTAAATAGGTATAATTAATTATCATGTCGAAAAATAAAAACAACCAGGCAATATGGGGCAATAGAATAAAAAAAAACACCTCATCAATTTTTCAAAAAGTGGGAAATTCTATTGATGTTGATAAGAGACTATATAAAGAGGATATAATTGGATCTATTGCACATGTCGAAATGTTATTTAAACAAAAAATTATTTCTTTTAAAATAAAGAATAAGATTGTTTATGGTCTAAACAAAATCAAAAAAGAAATAACAAACAAAAAATTTGAATTTAATAAAAAGTATGAAGATATTCATATAAATATTGAAAAAAGACTTTTTGAAATAATTGGTGAAGATGCGGGTTTTATTCACACAGCACGATCCAGAAATGATCAGGTGATTACAGACTTGAAAATTTGGATGAAATCATCAACCAAAGAAATTAATATTCTATTAGATACTATTATTAAAAGTGTAATAAAAGCAGCAGAAAAAAATATATATACTGTTATGCCAGGATTTACTCATTTAAAAAATGCTCAGCCAGTTTCATTTGGCCACTATTTGATGGCTTATGTCGAAATGTTTAAAAGAGATCAAAAGAGATTCATAAATAATCTAGATAGTTTAAATGAAAATCCTTTGGGTGTTGCCGCTTTAACTGGAACATCTTTTAATATTGATAGAAATTACACTACAAAAAAACTTGGATTTACAAAACCAACTAATAACTCAATAGATACAATTTCTGACAGGGATTTTGTGCTAGATTTTCTTTACTCTATTTCAGTCTGTGCCATGCATATTTCTAGAATAGCTGAGGAACTTATCATATGGAACTCCGATGCTTTCAAGTTAATAAATTTATCAGATAAAGTTGTAACTGGTTCTTCGATAATGCCACAAAAAAAAAATCCAGATCTTTTGGAATTTTTACGAGGAAAGTCTGGAATTATTTATGGTAATTTGTTTTCTATGCTTACAGTTTTAAAAAGTTTACCTTTATCTTACTACAAAGATCTTCAAGACGATAAGGAAATTGTTTTTAAATCTAATGATACAATGCAAAATTGTTTAAAAATACTTGATGAGATTCTTAAAAATTTTACACCAAATAAAAAACAAATGATAGAATTAGCTAACACAGGATATTTGACTGCAACTGATCTTGCAGATTATCTCGTAAAAAATCACTCAATGCCATTTAGAAAAGCATACAAAGTGACTGCTAATATTGTGAACTTTGCTGAAAAAAAGAAAAAAAATCTCGATCAATTAACGCTGGCTGAACTTAAAAAAATTGAACCAAAACTATCAAATGATGTATTAAAAGTGTTTGATTTAAAGAATTCTGTAAATTCTAAGAAATCATATGGTGGAACATCTTTTGATAATATTAAAAAAATGATATTGAAATATAAAAGAAAAAAATGAAAAAAAAAATTATTTTAGCACTAATTGTATTTTCTACATTGATCGCTTGTGGAAAAAAAGGAGACCCAGTATATAAAGAATCTCAAAGTAATTCAAAAATACCAAGCTACCTTCTAAATAAAGCTTAATGAGATTTTTAAATAGTAAACTTAAGATTGAAAATACAATCCTACAAAATATTGCTAAAAAATATGGAACGCCTGCATATTGTTACTCGTATAAACAACTAAGAGAAAATATAAATGATTTTAAAAAAAATTTTAAATCCATCTCACCATTAATTTGTTTTGCTATTAAATCTAATACTAACTTAAATTTAATAAAAGAAATAAAAAAATTTGGACTTGGAGCAGATGTTGTATCAATGGGTGAATTAATGTTAGCTCTTAAGGCTGGAATTAGTCCAAAGAAGATTGTTTTTTCAGGAGTTGGTAAGACTTCCAAAGAAATTAATCTTGCAATTGATAAAAATATTTTATTAATTAATTCAGAGTCCAAAAGTGAAATCATAGAAATTGATAAAATTGCTAAAATAAAAAAAAAACAGGTTAATATTGGTATTAGATTAAACCCAAATACCGATGCAAAAACTTTGAGCCAAATATCGACAGGTAAAAAAGATAATAAATTTGGAGTTAATGATAAAACATTTTTTGAACTTGTAAGATATTGTAAGAATTCTAAAAATATTAATTTGAAATGTTTAAGTGTTCATATTGGAAGTCAAATTTTAGATCATAAACCCTATGAAAAAATGTTAAGAATATTAGACAAAATCATCAAAAAAACTCAATATAAATTTGATTTTATTGACCTTGGGGGAGGTATGGGCATCCCATACAATAATGATAAAAAACTAAATTATAAAAAATATCATTCAGCAATTAAAAAATTTTTAAAGAATAAAAAATCTCAGATTATATTTGAGCCAGGTAGATCAATAGTCGGCAATACAGGAGTTTTAATTTCAAAAGTAATTTACATAAAAGAGAGTTATAAAAAAAATTTTGTTATTCTAGATGCTGCTATGAATGATTTAATGAGACCCGCACTTTATGGTGCAGTACATCGCATCTTACCTTTGTTAAAAAGAAGTAAAAAATCAAAGAAAATTTATGAATTTGTTGGCCCAATTTGCGAAAGCACTGATAAGTTTACGTCCATAAAAAATTTTCAAGAACTAAAAGAGAAAGATTTTATCGCAATTTGCGATGTAGGTGCCTATGGTATATCACTCAGTTCTAATTATAATCTTAGACCTAAACCTATAGAAATATTAATTAATGGATCTAAAATAAGAGTAGTTAAAAAAAGACAAAAGCACCATGAGATAATTTAGCTTTTGATAATTAATGATAAGAAACCTTCTATTTTCAATTTTCTTTTTTTCAGGAATAATTTTAATTTCAATTATTTTTCTACCAGCGTTGATCTTACCACAAAAATTTACACTTTTTGGTGGGAAATTAATGGGTTATTGGGCTGCTATTTGTTTAAAAATTTTCTTGTCCACAAAAATCATTGTCAAAGGTAAAGAAAATTTAATTAAAAATGAAAAATTTTTTATTGCTTCCTCTCATCAATCTATGTTTGAAACTTTTTTCCTACAAACGATTTTTAATTCTCCTGTATTTATCTTAAAAAAAGAATTACTTATGATACCTATTTTTGGCTGGTACTTAAAAAAAATAGGATCCATTTCTATCAAAAGAAATAAGGTATCGAAAGAAAACATCAATTTTTTTGAAGATATTTCTCAAATAATTGCAAATACAAATCGACCAATAATAATTTTTCCTCAAGGAACTCGAGTATTACCTCACGAACAACCTCCATTTAAAAAAGGTGCATCAAGGATTTATGAAGAATTGAAAATAAAATGCCAACCGGTTGCTATTAATTCTGGTTACGTCTGGCCAAAAAAAGGAAAAAAAGATATTAACAAAACAATTACAATTTCAATTTTGGAACCTATCAAACCTGATTATTCCAAGGAAGAATTTTTAGGGATTTTAGAGAAAACCATATATTCTGAACTTAAATTGCTAAATTAACCTTTCATAGGCATAACTACAAAAATACTATCGAAATCACCAGGATCTTTGATTAGCGCAGGTGAACCTGAATCATTTAGAAACATTTCAATATTATTTCCATCTAATTGTGAAGCAACATCTATAAGATATTTAGAATTAAAACTAATTTCTAAATCATGATCAAATTTCACTACAAGGGATTCTTTTCCATCACCACTGTTGGTATTATTTACAGACAAATCTAGTTTATCTTTACTTAAGCTAAATTTTACACCATCTTTTTTATCAAGCGATACTGAGGCTACTCTATCCACCGAACTTTGAAAAATTTTAAGGTCAATTTCTAATTTTTTTTGATTATTTTTTGGAATTACTTGAATGTAATTAGGAAATTTTCCATCTATTAACTTAGAAATTAAAATACTATTATTTAATTCAAATTTTATCTTAGATTTCATATTTGAAATTTTTACTTCACCATCATAATTTTCTAATAATGAACTTAATTGAAAAATAGTCTTTTTAGGTAATATAATCGGTTCAAAAATTTTTTTTTCATTTAATCTGAGTTTAGAAATGGACATACGATGACTATCAGTTGATACTGCAGTTAAGTAATTCTTATCCTCAACCTCTGTTTGATGAAAATAAATTCCACTTAAATAATGTCTGGTCTCATCATTTGACACAGAAAATTTACATTTATTTAGCAACTTTAATAGGTCTTTTGATTTAAGGCTAAATTCATTCTCATTAAAATTTTCATCTGTTAAAGGAAATTCCGAAGCGGGCATACAATTTAAATTAAAAATAGATTTTTCTGATTCTAGATGAAGTTTGCTATTGTCTGTTAAAGTTAAATTTATTTTTTTTCCTGATGAGAGTTTTCTAACAATGTCATACATAGTAGACGACGTAGTGGTTGTTTTTCCTTCCTCTATGACTTCAACGTTATTTATTTGATTAATAAATATTAAGTCTAAATCTGTCGCTGTTATAGTGAGTTTTGATTTTTGTGCATCGAGTAATATGTTTGACAATATTGGAAGCGTACTTCGTTTTTCTATGACTCCTTGACAATAATTTAATGCTTGCTGTAGGTCTTGTTGGTTTACATTAAATTTCATTTTCTTTATTGCTATATAATATTTGATTTTTTAGTTTATCTATATTTG
>CABZTG010000023.1 GCA_902528645.1 uncultured Pelagibacteraceae bacterium
TAGTCATTTAGAAATTTTCCACTATCATCTCTACTAATACCAAAAGTGGTTTGTGTTAAATCATTTGTCCCGAAGCTAAAAAACTCAGCGTGTTTTGCGATATCTTTCGCTTTGATTGCAGCTCTTGGTAGCTCAATCATCGTTCCAACTAAAAAATCTATTTTTACTCTATTTTCTCTTTGTACTTTTCTTGCAATGTTGATTACAAGATCTTTCATTATTTTGATTTCTGCTTCAGTCGACACTAGTGGAATCATTATTTCAGGAAATGCAAACTTTTGTTTATTTTTTTTTAGCTCAGACAATGCTTTAAAAATTGCCTCACATTGCATTTCATAAATTTCTGGAAATGAGATACCTAATCTACAACCCCTGTGTCCAAGCATTGGATTTTGCTCATGAAGTTCGTCAATACGTGATTTTACCTCTTTAACACTTATACCAACTACATCTGCAACCTCTGAAATTTCTTTTTCAGATTTTGGTAGAAACTCATGCAATGGGGGATCAAGTAAACGTACTGTGACTGGTAATCCATGCATGATCTTGAATATTTCTACAAAATCTTTCTTTTGATGTGGTAAAAGCTTCTTGAGTGCTTTTAATCTGTCTTCTTTAGTTTTAGAAAGTATCATCTCTCTAACAGAAATAATTCTTTCTTCATCAAAAAACATATGCTCTGTTCTACATAAACCAATTCCCTCTGCTCCAAAATCTCTTGCAACTTTTGTATCTAAAGGGGTTTCTGCGTTTGTTCGAACTTTAAGTCTTCTAATATTATCAGCCCAACTCATCAATTTTGAAAAGTCACCTGAAATTTCAGGTTTTACTGTTGGTACACTTCCTAAAATAATCCTTCCAGAAGATCCATCAATTGTGATTATATCGCCTTCTTTAATTTCTAATGAAGCAGTTTTGAAGATTTTTTTCTCATAATCAATATCAATTTCACTCGAGCCTGAAACACATGGTCTTCCCATTCCTCTCGCAACAACAGCTGCATGACTTGTCATTCCTCCCCTGGCAGTTAATATTCCTTTAGCAGCATGCATACCCTGGATATCTTCTGGGGAAGTTTCTACTCTAACCAATATAACATCTTGCATCATATTATTTAGCCTTTCAGCTTCTTCAGATGTAAACACGACCTTTCCACTAGCAGCTCCTGGTGAGGCAGGCAAACCATTTGCAATTATTTCTATAGAACTTTTTTCATCCAAAGTAGGATGTAATAATGTGTCTAGAGAATTTGGGTCAATTCTTAAAATAGCTTGTTTTTTTGAAATTAATTTTTCTTTAACCATATCTACAGCAATCTTAACTGCAGATTTTGCAGTTCTTTTACCTGACCTAGTTTGTAGGATCCATAATTTTTCATTCTCAACTGTAAATTCCACATCTTGCATATCTTTGTAATACGCCTCTAACTTTTTTAAAATTTTATTAAGCTCTAAATAAACTTTTGGCATAGACTCTTCCATGGAAAGTGCCTCAACTTTTGCCTCTCGTTTAGCTTTTTTTGTAATATATTGTGGTGTCCTTGTTCCTGCTACAACATCCTCTCCCTGAGCATTAATCAAATACTCCCCATAAATATCATTTGATCCGTCTGATGGATTTCTTGTAAAAACAACTCCAGTAGCACAATCATTTCCCATATTTCCAAAAACCATAGATTGCACATTAACTGCTGTTCCCCATTCAGATGGTATCTGATTTAACTTTCTGTAAATCTTAGCTCTATTACTTTCCCAAGATAAAAATACTGCACTTATTGCTCCAAATAATTGTTTATAAACATCTTGAGGAAATTCTTTTTTTGTTTTTTCTTTAACAATATTTTTAAAGTCTTTTATCAGACCATCCCAATCATCTTCATTAAGATCTGTATCCAGCAAAACTCCTTTGGTTAATTTATAGTTTTCTATAAGTTCCTCAAAATGATAACTTTCTACCCCAAGAACAACATTTCCATACATTTGAATAAATCTTCTATAACTATCTTTAGCAAATCTTCCGTTTGATGTTTTATTAGCTAGTGCTTTAACAGTTTTGTCATTCAAACCAAGATTAAGTATTGTATCCATCATGCCAGGCATAGACACTCTAGCTCCAGATCTCACAGACAATAAAAGTGGATTTTTTAGATCTCCAAATTTTTTTCTCACATCTTTCTCAATTATTTTTAACTCTTTTTTAATTTGGTTTATCAATGAAGTATTCAATCTCTTTTTATTTTGATAAAAAAGATCACAGACGTTTGTTGAAATTGTAAACCCAGGTGGAACTGGAAGACCCATTCTTCCCATTTCAGATAAATTGGCACCTTTACCTCCTAAAAAATCTTTGGGATTTTTAATTTTCTTTAAGTCTTTAGATTTAAAATTTAAAATTAACTTATTCATTATTTGCTTTTAATAATTGAAAATTCATAAAATTTTGAAAGGTTTTACATAACATATTTATAAGTTCCAAACGATTTTTTCTTAAATCTTCGTTATCTTCATTTACTTTTACATTATCTAAAAATTCAAAAACTTCTTTTTTTGCTCCAGCTAAGACTGATAAAGACTCCTCATAATTTTCATTATTATTTATATCTGAATAATACTTCTTTATATCAGTAATTTTTTTAAACAAATTTTTTTCGTAATCGCTTTTAAAAATACCAGGATCAGTTGAATTAGTTATTTCAATTTCTTTATTTTCCATCTCACTTTGAAGTATATTGGAAGCCCTTTTATAACTTGATGTTATATCTATACCAATTTGATTATTAATTATTTTATTTACACATCTCGCCTTTTCGAAAGATGAGAACAATTTATTAGTTGAAAAATTTGAAATCGATGCCTCAATGATATCAAATCTAATATCTTTTTCTCTAAGATAATATCTAAATCTGTCTTTTAAAAAATTATTTAAATCTTTTTTTAATTCTTTATTGCCAAGAGTAAAATTTTGTTCTTGATATAAGCCAATCGAATAATTCAATAAATCATTTAATTTTAAGTCTTTTTTATTTTCAATTATTATTCTTATTATGCCGAGCGCCACTCTTCTAAGTGCGAACGGATCTTTTGAGCTTGTAGGTTTTTCATCAATCCCAAAAAAACCAACAAGATTATCTATTTTGTCTGTCACTGATAAAGCAATACTGAAAGGTTTTTTTGGTAAATTTGAGTCTAATCCAATCGGTAAATATTGTTCAGTTATTGATAAACAAATATCTTTATCAAAACCTTGTTGTGCAGAAAAATAGCCTCCCATAATTCCCTGTAATTCAGGAAACTCTCCAACTAAATCAGAAGTTAAATCTGTTTTACAAATAGATGCTGATAACTCTACTTTTTCTTTACTAATTAATAGCTCATCAGATATCATTCCACCTAATTTTCTCATTCGCTGAACTTTATCAAAATAGGTTCCAAGTCCCTTGAAAAAATTAATTCTTTTAAGTTCAGATACCTTTTTCACTAAATTTTGTGTTTTATCTTTATTCCAAAAAAATTCTGCATCGCTCAATCTAGCATCAACAACTCTTTGATTTCCAAGTTTGATTAACCCTTTTTGGTCTTTTTTATTTGCAACGAGTAAAAATTGATTTGTAATTTGATTATTTTTATCAATCGTAGGAAAATATTTTTGATGTGACTGCATAGTCAAAATAAGTATTTCCCTCGGGATTGATAAAAATTTTTTATCAAAATCACATAGTAAAACGTTTGGACATTCAACTAAATCTACAACCTCATCAAATAATTTTAAATTTTCTAAAATGAATAATTTTTTTTTACTTAATATCTTTGTGAATTCCTTTTGAATAATTTGTTTTCTTTTAGTCTGATCAACAATCGTTCCATGTATCTTCAAAAATCTTTCATAAGATTTGAAATTTTTAAATACTCCTGTTTTTTCTTCATAATCCTTATCAATAAAGGTCCTATTAGACGAAGTTAGATGGTAAAATTTAAAATCTATTATTTTTTCATCAAACACTGATAAAATAGACTTTAATGGTCTTGCCCAATTAAGTTTAAATTCACCCCATTTCATTGATTTTTTCCATTGGTAGCTACCTAAAAGTTTTGGTATTAAATCTTTTAACAAATCTGAAGTATTCAATGTTTTTGAGGGTGTTTTAAAAAAGTAGAATTCTCCTTTTTCTGTATTACGTTTAATAAGTTGTTTTTTGTCAATTTTATTTGATCTCAAAAAACCCTCAATTGCTTCTACAGGAGCACTAGTTTTGGGTCCTTTTATTTCCTCAGACCCAACTTTAATTTTTTTTTGTAAACCCTCAAATACGATAATTACTCTGTTTGGAGTTGATAATGAAAAACTTTTTTTTGATTTTATAGATTTATTGATAAAATATTCTCTAAATTCCTCTAAAAGTTTTTCACGAAAATTTTTTTGTAAATTAGCTGGAATTTCCTCACTAAATAATTCTAAAAAAAATTCTGCCATTTTATATTTGTGTGTCAATCCAAATTGAAGCAACAGATTTTGTAATTTCTCTTATACGTCCAATATATTCTGCTCTCTGGGCAACACTGATAGCTCCTCTTGCATCAAGTATATTAAATACATGACTTGCTTTTAAGCATTGATCATAAGCTGGGAGCGATATTTTTTTATTTATTAATGATTTAGCCTCACTTTCGAACATATCAAATATTTTAAAGAGATTCGAGGTATTAGCATGTTCAAAGTTATAAGCCGAAAATTCTTTCTCCGCTTGATGAAAAACTTCTCTATATTCAACATTTTCGTTATTCCAAATTAAATCATACACATTATTTTTTTGTTGTGTGAACATACAAATTCTTTCTAAGCCATAAGTAATTTCTACTGAAACAGGTTTACATTCGAAGCCAGCCATTTGTTGAAAATATGTAAATTGAGTTATTTCCATTCCATCACACCAAACTTCCCAACCAAGACCTGCTGCGCCTAAAGTTGGACTTTCCCAATCATCTTCAACAAATCTAATATCATGATTTTTATGATCAATACCGATTTTAGATAAACTATTTAAATAAAGTTTTTTTATATTTGATGGAGAAGGTTTAATTATAACTTGAAATTGATAATAGTGCTGAAGTCTATTAGGGTTATCTCCATATCTTCCATCAGTCGGTCTTCTAGAAGGTTGTACATAAGCTGCTTTCCATGGTTTTGGTCCAAGTGACCTGAGAGTTGTAGCTGGATGAAAAGTTCCTGCTCCAACCTCCATATCATATGGTTGTAAAATTATACAACCATGTTTACTCCAATATTTTTGGAGGTTTAAAATTGTATCCTGAAAAGTTTGAAATTTTAGTTTTTTTTTACTTTTTTTAGAGGCCATATTTTTGCCAAATAGATTTTTCTTCTAATATATTTGCGACCTGATCGACGTGATCGTTAGATGATGATAATTTCTTACTTAACCAACTTTTAGATTTTTCAAATTTTTTGATTATTACATCTTCTCCAAATTTTTCTCTCAACACTTGATTGGCATCACCTATTTCGTCAATCAAACCAAGTTCTTTGGATTTAGTTCCAGACCAAAACTCCCCAGAAAATAACTCAACTTTTGATTTCTTTAGTTTTTCACCTCTACTTTTTTCAACAACATTAATGAAATCTTTATGCAAATCTAATTGTATATTTTTTAATCTTTCTATATCTTCTTTTTTTTCTTCAAGAAACGGATCGAGAGTACTTTTATTTTTACCAGCAGTATGAACTCTTCTTTCAACTCCGATTTTTTTAATTAACTCTGTAAAACCAAATGATGAATAAATTACACCTATAGATCCAATAATTGAACTAGAGTTTGCATAAATTTCATCACCAGCACACGCAATCAAATAGCCTCCTGATGCAGCAATATCCTCTGCAAAAACTATTACCTTTTTTTTATTTTTTTTCGCTTGTTGTCTTATAAAATTAAAGATTAAGTGTGATTGAACAGGTGATCCACCAGGAGAATTAATTGTGATAGCAACACATGGTGCTTTTTTTACAGAAAAAGCCTTTAAAATTATCTCTTCTTGACCTGAAAAATCTATACCTTGTTTAAATTTACCTACGTTTCCGATAACACCAGATAATTTAATATGAGGAATAATTTTCTTCTTTTTAAAAATTGAGAGCATAACAAAACTTTATAGAATTTTTGTATTAATATAAAGACACCTTATAATTGAAGATTTAGGTGCGTCAATTGATAAGTATCAAAAGAAACTTATTACACTAATTTGCTCACATTATGGGAAGCGTAATTCAACTTAAAAAACAAATTAATAACTCTTACTTTCAACTTAAAAACTCAGTTGAAAATAAGTTAATGCTTGTTGAAGAAAAAATTAAAACAAAACTAGATAGTAATGTTGAGCTAGTTAAAAAAATGACAGATTATCATTTAAATACCGGTGGCAAAAGGTTAAGAGCCTTATTAACTCTGGGTTCATCAAAGTTATGTGGTTATACAAAAGGTACCAGAGATATAAATTTGGCAGCTTGCGTGGAACTAATTCATGCTGCAACTTTGATGCATGATGATGTTATAGATAATGGTTCAATTAGAAGAGGTAAAAAAACACCAAATAAAATTTGGGGTAACCACTCATCTGTTCTGGCTGGCGATTATCTTCTTAGTAGGTGTTTTGAAATGATGGTAGAAGATGGAAATATTGAAGTTTTAAAACTATTATCGTCAACATCATCAGTAATTGCTCAAGGTGAAATTTTGCAACTCCAGCATAAAGGTGAGGTTGATATGCTTGAAGAAACTTATTTGAAAATAATTTCTTCAAAGACGGCTGAGTTATTTGCTGCAGCAACTAAAGTAGGAGCAATCTTATCAGAAATGAAAACTAAAGAGAAAGAAGCTTTAGAGTTTTATGGTAGGAATTTGGGTTTAACTTTTCAAATTGCTGATGACACTTTAGATTATAATTCAGAATTAAAACTATTTGGAAAAAATATTGGTCAAGACTTCTATGAGGGAAAAATTACACTACCAATAATTCTTCTGTTTCAAAAAGCTAATAAAGATGAAAAAGAAACTCTTAAGAAAACTTTTGCAAAAGAAGAAAGAAATCAAAATGATTTAAATTATACTTTTTCTTTAATAAAGAAATACGATATTATAAATAGTTGTTATCAAAAGGCCAAGCACTATATTAATTTGTCAGCAAATTCATTGTCGGTATTTAAAGAATCTGAAGAAAAAAATATCCTCGAAAATTTAACGTCTTTTAGTTTATCAAGAAATTTTTAGGGGCTTAAAAGACTTTTTGTCCAATCATTATTTGCTGTCAATTTATACTTTAGTCTTTCATGTATTCTATTATCTCCATCTAACCAAAATTCTATGCTCGTAGGTTTTAAATTCCAGCCCGACCAATGATTTGGTCTTGGAACATTATTTTGATCCTGGTATTTATTTTTAAATTTTTCTAGTGATTTTATCAATTCTTCCCTATTGACCAATTCACTACTTTGTTTTGATGCCCAAGCCCCAATTCTACTTTCATAAGCTCTAGAATTAAAATAATTATCAGCTACCTCATCTTCTACTTGGCTTAAAGTACCTACGATTCTAATTTGCCTAAGCAAACTTTTCCAATGAAAACACATTGTTGCATTTGGGTTTTCTTTTATTTCGTTTCCTTTCTGACTATTAAGATTAGTATAAAAAACAAATCCATTTTTATCGTAACCTTTAAGAAGCACCATCCTTACTGATGGAAGGCCTTGTTTTGTTGCAGTTCCAAGAGCTAAAGCATTTGGATCATTAATTTCATTCTTTTTTGCCTCTTCGTACCAACTTTCAAATAATTTAAAAGGATCATCTAAATCTAGAAAGCATTTATTAAGCCCTAGTGAGTTTTTTTCATTCATAATTTTAACAAAATAATCTATACAATATAAATAATGTCATTTAATACTTTTGGAAAGGTTTTTCGTTTCACTACATGGGGAGAATCTCATGGTCCTGCAATTGGTTGTATAATAGATGGTTGTCCACCATTAATAAACCTCAGTGAACCAGATATTCAGATAGAACTCAACAAAAGAAAACCTGGTCAATCTAAATTTACTACTCAAAGAAAAGAGAGTGATAAAGTAGAGATTCTTTCAGGAGTCTTTGAAGGTAAAACAACTGGAACTCCAATCTCTTTAATAATTTATAACGAGGATATGCGCTCAAAAGATTACAGTGATATTAAGGATAAATTTAGACCAGGTCATGCTGATTATACCTACTTTAAAAAGTATGGAATTAGAGATTATAGAGGTGGTGGAAGGTCTTCTGCGCGAGAGACTGCTTCTAGAGTTGCAGCAGGAGCGGTAGCAAAAAAAGTTTTGGAAAAAAAATTAGGTAAAAAGTTTAAAATTTCTGGTGCAGTTACACAACTTGGAATTCTTGGATGCGATACAAACAAGTGGGATGATAAGATAATTTATAAAAATCCGTTTTTTTGTCCTGATAAATCTATGCTTAAAATATGGGAAAAATATCTTTTAAGTATTAGAAAGGCAGGTTCATCTTGTGGTGCTATAATTGAAATTAGAGCTAATGGTATTCCCGCAGGACTGGGGGCACCAATTTACTCAAAACTAGACTCTGATATTGCATCTGCAATGATGAGTATTAATGCTGTAAAAGGTGTTAATATTGGTTCTGGAATGAATTCCGCTCAATTGTCTGGAGAAGAAAATTCAGATGAAATTTCAAAATCAAAAAATAAATTAATGTTTAACTCAAATAATGCAGGTGGAATTCTTGGTGGCATCTCTTCCGGTCAACAAATAATTGTTTCATTTGCTGTAAAGCCCACATCATCAATTTTAAAGAGCAGAAAGACAATTAATAAATTTGGAAAAAATACTAACATATCTGTTAAGGGAAGACATGATCCGTGTGTTGGAATTAGAGCAGTTCCAGTGGGTGAAGCTATGCTATCATGTGTTTTACTTGATCATTATTTATTGAATCAAGCTCAATGTGGATAATCACTTTATTTTTGTTTTTGTAAGATAATATTTGAATTTAATATATCTAAAATTTGTTCTTCAATAGAAATGCTATCTAAATTTGCGATTTTATACATATTTTCAGGTTTATCTTGATCAATAAAAATATCTGGAAGTTTCATTGATCTAAATTTTAAATTTGAGTCCATTAATCCTTTTTTTGATAGAAAATCAATTACATGAGAACCAAATCCACCAATTGATCCCTCCTCAATAGTTACAATTGCCTCGTGTGTTGTTGCTAATTGCCATATCAAATTTTCATCCAACGGCTTGGCAAATCTTGCATCCACTATTGTAATATTAATACCTTTTTTTTTTAAATTTTCTGATGCTTTTAAAGTTTCACTTAATCTCGCACCAAAGTTGATTAAGGCTAACTTTTTTCCCTCTTGAATAATTCTTGATTTTCCAATCTCTATCTTTTCATTAATTGATGGCAATATTGATCCAATACCAGTCCCTCTTGGATACCTGAATGCACAGGGTCTATCATTAATTTCTGTAGAAGTGTTAATCATTCTAACCAACTCAGCCTCATCACTTGCAGCCATTACAATAAAATTTGGTAGTGTTGCTAAATAAGTTGTGTCAAAACTACCTGCGTGTGTAGGTCCATCAGCTCCAACTAATCCTGCTCTATCTATTGCAAATCTTACAGGTAAACTCTGTATTGCAACATCATGAACGACTTGGTCATATGCTCTCTGGAGAAATGTTGAGTAAATTGCTGCATAAGGTTTATAATTCTCAGTCGCCAAACCAGCTGCAAACGTAACAGCGTGTTGTTCAGCAATACCAACATCATAAGTTCTATCTGGAAATTCTTTTCTAAAATTGCTTAATCCAGTCCCGTCTGGCATAGCTGCTGTTATTGCAACTATTTTACTATCTTTTTTTGCGTGTTGTATCAGAGTATCAGCAAAAACTTTAGTGAATGACGGTACTTTGCTGGAACTTTTTTCCTGTTCACCAGTCTTTACATTAAATTTGGATACCCCATGATAATGATCTTTTGCTTCTTCAGCAAAAGAATACCCTTTGCCTTTTTTTGTTTTTATATGAATTAATATAGGACCTTGGTGTTTTGAGTCTCTTGCATTTCTTAAAATTGGAATCAATGAAGAAAGGTCATGACCATCTATAGGACCAATATAATAGAAACCTAATGAACTAAATAAAGTTCCACCAGTTACAGCTGATCTTAATAAATCTTCAGCTTTACCCGCTTTTGCACTAAATCTTTTTGAAAATGCTGATGTAATCAATTTTATTGTTTCTCTTAAACTAAAATAAATTTTACCAGAAAAAATTTTAGCTAAATATGTTCCCATTGCTCCAACGGGCCTCGCAATTGACATGTCGTTATCATTTAATATCACAATCATTTTGGTCTTTGAGGCACCTGCATTATTCATGGCCTCATAAGCCATGCCTGCACTTATTGCGCCATCACCAATCACTGCTATTACATTTTCTGATTTTTTTGATAATTTATTTGCCTCAGCAATTCCCAAAGCTGATGAAATTGAGGTGGAGCTATGAGCAGCTCCAAAAGGATCATATTCACTTTCTGAACGCTTTGTAAATCCTGATAGACCCCCTCCTTGCCGAAGTGTTCTTATTTTATCTTTTCTTCCTGTTAAAATTTTGTGTGGATAACATTGATGTCCTACATCCCAGATTAATTTATCACTTGGTGTATTAAAAATATAATGTAAGGCAACACTTAATTCTACAACACCTAAACTAGCACCCAAATGTCCTCCAGTAACTGATACTGCATCGATCATTTCTTCTCTCAATTCATCAGCAACCTTTTGCAGTTTTGTTTCAGAAACTTTTTTTAAGTCTGATGGAAAATTAATCTGATCTAAAAATTCGTAATTTTTTTTCATTTATTTCTATTTAAAATATAATTTAAGGTTTTGGTTAAATTCTTAGATTTAGGTCCATATTTTTTTAACTTAGTATTTATTTT
>CABZTG010000024.1 GCA_902528645.1 uncultured Pelagibacteraceae bacterium
TTGTATTTTGTAATGGAGTTCTACATCACACAAATGATTTTAAAAAAGGCATTAGAGAACTTCACAGAATCTGTAAACCAGGTGGTTGGATATATTTATATTTATATGGCACTAAAGGGTTATATTGGTCCGCAAGGAGAGAAATGAATAAGTTTATGAAATCAATACCACAGGATTATTCACAAAAAATTTTAGATATAATAGGCATGCCTTCAAATAGATTTATATTTATGGATAATTGGTATGTCCCATACGAAAGACATTGTTCACATAAAGAAATTTATAAAATTTTAAAATCTCATGGAGTGGATGAAATTGAAAAAATGAATAAAGGAAGAAAAACTGACCTAGAGACTGGATTATACAATCATAAAGATACTAGCTCAATCTGGGGTGAGGGTGAAATTAGATTATTAATTAAGAAGTCGAATTAAATTTACTATACTAATTAGATTTAATTATTTTAACGAATGTGTCTATTTAGACGTTAAATAGATTAAATTTTTTTTATAACTTTCAATTAACGTTTTTTTCCAACTCACATTTAGACTATCATCAAAAAAATCATTCAATTCTTCAGGATTAAAAGTAGTTTTGAGATCATAATTATCATAAGAAATTAATGATATTTCTCTAGTATTAAATTTTCTTATAAATTTAGCATAATTTTTTACCACTTCTTTGGGCATTTCCACAAAACTTGCAGCATTATGAAAATGATCTATTTCAACATCTACTTTTTCTATTAACCATGGAGGTATACAAAAAATTTCAAGTTCATTGTTATCAGAGAATGAAATCTTGTTTAAATGTTTTAAATCGGAATAATCTTTGACTTTTTCTTTATAAAAACTTTTTAAATATTCTGTACCAACATAAATATTTGGAACTGTATCTAAATACAATATCTTTTTTATATTAGTAAAATTTGTTATTAAAAAATGTATATTTGCACCAAAACCTCCACCAATTTCAAAGATGCTGGTTATTTTTTTAAAATTAAATAATTCAGATAATTTATCAATTCTGTCAGCCATATCGAGATAATGACAAGAATAATTTTTACCTGAGTGTTTGAAAGACAGAATACAGCCAAAATCTGTAGTATTTTCAAATTTAAACTTTTTTAACAATCTTAAAACATTTTTATCATTTTGATAAACAATAGCTTTATTTTGAAGATATAAATCTAAATAATTTTGAGTTGTATGAAGCTGAGAATTAAAAATAATTTTTAAAAATGGAAGTGAAAATATTTTACCAGCAATTCTTCCTCTAATATTAAACTCATTACGAATATCTAAAACTTGGTTATCAGTAAATGATGTGCCTATTCCAGCTGAGACTCCTCTAAAATCACTTAAACCTTTTTTTTTAATTTCTAATATCGCCCTTTTATTTTTATAGTCCCAATAAGGTCCAGAAGAATAAAGTGCTCTATTAATTTTTTTTTCATCTTTAATTAGTTCGTCAATAGACATATTATTTCAATATTAAACAATGACATATTTTTGTCATATACTTCTGCACTTAACTTATTACTCAGAAGCTTGTTTCATAGAGAGTTTTACTTTTCCTCTATCAAAACCAATTACTTTTACTTTTACTTCATCACCTTCTTTCACTACATCAGTAACTTTAGCTACTCTTTTATCTGCAAGTTCTGAAATATGAACAAGTCCATCTTGTTTTCCTAAAAAATTAACAAATGCACCAAACTCCATAATCTTCATAACTTTACCTGAATATATTTTATTCAATTCAGCTTTTGCTGTGATATCTTTAATCATTTGCATAGCAATGTTTCTGGACTCCTCGTCTGGGGCAGCAACTGTTACAACTCCCTCGTCATTTACATCGACTTTAGCACCTGATTTTTCAACAATCTCCCTGATTGTTGCACCACCTTTTCCAATAACAGCAGCAATGTCTTTCTTATCAACATTAATTTTTTCCATTTTTGGAGTATGTTTTCCAACATCAGATCTTGATGCTGATAATGCTTTATTCATTTCTCCTAAAATATGAACTCTCCCATCCTTAGCTTGGCTTAATGCTTCATCCATAATTTCAAAGGTAATACCAGTAATTTTGATATCCATTTGTAGTGAAGTAATTCCATCTTTAGTTCCAGCAACTTTAAAGTCCATATCACCTAGATGATCCTCATCACCCAAAATATCTGATAACACGCTAAAGTCATCACCTTCTTTAATTAGACCCATTGCTATACCTGCAACTGGTTCTTTTATTGGCACTCCTGCATCCATCAGTGCAAGTGACGTTCCACAAACAGTAGCCATTGACGAGGAACCATTTGATTCTGTTATTTCTGATACCACTCTAAAAGTGTAAGGAAATGTCTCTTTTGATGGTAAAGAAGAGTGAATTGCTCTCCATGCTAATTTACCATGACCTATCTCTCTTCTACCAGTTCCTATTCTACCTGTCTCACCAACAGAAAAGGGTGGAAAGTTATAATGAAGCATAAACCTTTCTCTTTGCAATCCATCTAAGCTCTCAATTCTCTGTTCATCATCAGATGTACCTAAAGTGGCTGTTACAATTGCTTGCGTTTCTCCTCTCGTAAATAAAGCGGAGCCATGTGTTCTTGGTAAAACACCAACTTCACATGAAATCGGCCTAACATCAGATAAACCCCTCCCATCAATTCTGTTTTTGTTCTTTAAAATGTCAGTTCTGACAATTGTTTTTTCAAGATTTTTTAGTTCAGAATTTACATCAAGATCAGTATAGTTTTCATCTTCCTCATAAAGTTTTTTAGCTTTATCGGTAATTTCTGAAATTTGATTTGATCTGTCTTGTTTGTCCCTTGTCGCAAATGCTTTTTTAAGATCTTCTGTAAAAGTTTCCTCAAGTTTTTTCTTTACCTCAGATAAATCTTTCTTTTCTACAATCCATTCAGGTTTTCTACATTCTTTAGCCAGTTCCTCAATCATTTTAATCACTGGAACAAAACCCTCATGACCAAATTTAACCGCATTTAACATCTCTTCCTCTGTTAACCCCCTAGCTTCAGACTCAACCATAAGCACAGCATCTTTTGTACCAGCAACAACTAAATCTAACTTTGATTTTTCAAGTTCGGTTTTTGACGGATTTAAAACATATTTACCATCTATATATCCAACTCTAGAAGCACCAACGGGACCCATGAATGGCATCCCAGATATAGCTAAAGCTGCAGAGGATGCAATAATTGACAAAATGTCTGCCTCATTTTCTTTATCATAAGAAATTACAGTTGGTAACAACTGAACTTCATTTTTAAATTCATCAGGAAACAATGGTCTAATCGGTCTATCAATTAATCTTGAGATTAATGTTTCACTCTCAGTTGGTCTTGCCTCTCTTTTAAAATATCCACCAGGAATTTTTCCTGCTGCATAATATTTTTCCTGATAATTTACAGATAATGGAAAGTAATCCATGTCTGGATTCACTTTTTTTGCTCCAACAACTGTTGCTAAAACGACTGTCTCCCCACATGTTGCGATGATTGCTCCGTCTGCTTGTCTTGCTACTTTACCTGTTTCTAAACTTATCTTCTTACCTGCTACTTCAACTTCCTTCTTGTATATTTTAAACATTTCATTTCCATTTCATTTCATTCGTTTCGTTCCATTCCGTTCTATCTATCTTGATTCTTATTTTCTCAAGTTCAATTTCGACAGGACATTCTTGTAAGAATCTACCTTATTTCTTTTAAGATAATCTAACAATTTTTTTCTTCTATTGACCGCTCTCAATAATCCAACAGATGAATGTTTATCTTTTTTGAATTGTTTAATATGTTTTGAGAGCGTTTCAATTTTTTCTGTTAACAAAGCTATTTGGATTTCTGACGATCCAGTGTCTTTTTCATGCATTGCTAATTCTTGGGCTTTCTTGTTCATACTTCTTTTTTCCTATTTATTTGTTTGTTTAATTAAATTCTCTATTTTTTCAGCATATTCAAAAGACTCATCTTTTCTAAAAAGTAGTTTCGGTAAAAATTTCATCACTACTTTTTGAGATAAAATTTTTCTTATTAAAAATGAGTATTCTTTTAAAATATTAACAACTTCTTCAGCATTTTTTCCTCCAAGAGGAAGTACATAGGCTTTGGCTATTTTCAAATCTTGACTCATTCTTACTTCAGTGACTGTTATAGTATTTGTTTCTAAATTTGGAACTTTAGCCTCATTTCTTATAAAAATCATGCTTAAAGATTGTTTAATCATTTCACCCACTCTTAACTGTCTCTGTGAAATTGGTTTTCCTATTCTATCTGCCATTATATTGTCCTCTCTTTAGATGTAACACTAAAAGCTTCTATTGTGTCATTTTTTTTAAAATCCATGTAATCTTTAAGTGCAATTCCACATTCTTGACCATTGTTTACTTGTTTTACTTGATTTTTTTCTCTGAACAAACTTCCAACTTTTCCAGTAAAAACAATTGAGCCATCTCTAATCACTCTTACATCTGAATTACTATTAATTTCTCCATCCGTTACTTTAGAACCAGCAACTTTACCGGCTCCTGAAACTTTGAAAATTTCTAAAATTTGTGCGGTCCCGGTCACTTTTTCTTCCACATCAGGAGTTAATAATCCAGACATTCTTTTTTTAACAAAATCTAAAACTTCATAAATTATATTGAATGATGAAATATTTATCTTTTCATTTTCAGCAAGTCTTTTAGCTTCCTTACTTGGCTTTACATTAAACGCTATCAAAACTGCGTTCGAAGCTTTTGCCAAAGTCACATCAGTCTCCGTAACCATTCCAATATCTGCCAAAATTATTTTTGGTTTTACCTCATCATGCTTAATTTGATTGACAGCACTTTTTATTGCTTCTGAGGATCCGTGAACATCAGACTTAATTATAAGATTTAATTCTTCAGTGGACTTATTAGAAAAAGCAGACTCTTGAGTAGCAAATGTCAGAGGATTTTTACCATCTTTGCTCTCTTGAGCTCTATTTTCGCTCAAAGTTTTAGCCTCTTTCTCGTTATCTAAAACTATAAAATCATCTCCAGCTCTTGCAGCACCATTTATTCCAAGTATTTCTACTGGAGAAGATGGTAGAGCTTCATCAACATTTTTCCCCTTGTCATTTATAATAGCTCGGATTTTTCCCCATTTAAGACCACTTACAAAAAAATCTCCTTTTTTTAAAGTTCCAGTTGTTACAATTATTGTTGCAACTGGTCCTCTTCCAATGTCAATTTTCGATTCTAAAACAACCCCTGTAGCTTTTGACTCAAAATCAGTTTTGAGATCTAAAATTTCAGCTTGAAGAATGATCGCATCAATAAGTTTATCTAAGTTTGATTTAGTTTTTGCAGATATCTCTATCATCAAAGTGTCCCCTGATAAATCCTCTGCTATTAATTCATGCTCAAGTAATTGATTTTTGATTTTTTGAGGATCAGCCTCGGGTAAATCGCATTTATTAATTGCTACAACTATTGGTACATTAGCAGCCTTTGCATGTTTTATTGACTCTATTGTTTGTTGTTTAACACCATCATCAGCAGCAACAACTAAAACAACAATATCTGTTAATTTTGATCCTCTCGCTCTCATTTCAGTAAAAGCTGCATGGCCTGGTGTATCAATAAATGTTAATTTATTTGATTGATTATCTATTTGATAAGCACCAATGTGTTGAGTTATTCCACCAAATTCTCCTGATACCACATTAGCACTTCTTAATACGTCTAGAACTGAAGTTTTACCATGATCTACATGACCCATAACTGTTATTATCGGTGGTCTATTTTTTAAGTTTTCAGTCCTTGAGGCTTTAATTTTTTGAATTATTTCCTCTGCCTTTTCTTCTCGAATTGGGTTGTGACCAAACTCTTTAACTAAATACTCTGCAGTATCAGCTGCTAAGTTTTGATTTATTGTTACTGTAACCCCCATTCCAAACATGTGTTTAATGATATTACTAGATTGTTCTGCCATTCTATTTGCAAGTTCTCTAACAGTAATAACCTCTGGAATATTTATATCTCTTTTAACTGGTTTTAAGTTTTCTTGAACTTCCTCTTTGGTTAAACTTCTATTTTCTTTTTGTCTTGCTCTTTTTACAGATGCTAAACTTCTTTCTCTTGCTTCAATTTGATCACTTAAAGCTCGGGAAACAGTTAATTTTAATTCTCTTTTTTTGGTTCCAGATTTTGGGGATTTTTTATTTTTATTTTCATTTTCCTCTTTAAGTCTTTTGGTGGCTCTTTGCTCAGCTAATTTACGTCTTTCAAAATCACTTGTTAGAGGTGGTGCTTTGGGCATGTAATTTGGTTTACCAAAAGTTCCTTTGTTGCTAGTAAAATTATTTTTAAACTTTGAGGGGTTTGTCTTAATTGAACCACCTCTACTACTAAATTTACCAGTTTGTTTTTCGATTATTACAGAATTCTTTCCAAGATTTTTTGCTTTATCTATATTTTTGATAGACTTTTTGGCTATGCCACCTGATATTGTTAACTTCGTTTTTTTTTCCATAACTCATCTCTCAATTTTCATAAATAATTTTTCTTGCAGACATAATAAGTTCATCTGCTTCTTCTTTTGATAAAGCAAAATCTTCTAGGTAACCTTGAATTTTTACTCTTTCACCTTTTACAACATCATACCCACCAGTTAGCTCATCTGATGCTAGATCGGCAAAATCTTGTAGTGTAAGGATTTTTTGATCACCTAAAGTGACTAACATTCCAGGAGTTAACCCTTTTAAGTTAATTAGTCCATCATCCAAACCTAATTCTTTAATTCTTTCAGAAATATCTTCTTGATCTTTTTGATGAAACTCTTTGGCTCTTTCTATCAAAGCTTTTGCAGTCTCTTCCTCTATACCTTCAATTTTCAATAAATTTTCTGCCGAACTGTCTTTTATATCATCAATAGTAGAATAACCCTCAGCCACAAGAAGTTGTCCAAGTGTTTCATCTAGTTCTAAATTCTTAACAAAATTCTCTGTTTTCTCCTTGAACTCTAACTGACGTCTTTCTGAGTCCTCTGCATCTGTCATAATATTTATTTCAAAATTCAATAATTTTGTAGCAAGCCTTACATTTTGCCCTCTTCTTCCTATAGCTTTACTCAAATTTTCCTCTGTAAGAATCACATCTAATTTTTTTCTTTCCAAATCTACATTTACTCTTTGAACTTCAGCTGGTGATAAAGCATTGGAAACTAAAATTGCATGGTCTTCTGACCAGTTTACTATATCAATTTTTTCACCTTGTAATTCGTTTACAACTGCTTGGACTCTTGAACCTCTCATTCCCACACATGCTCCAACTGGATCTAATGAGGTATCAACTGCTTTTACACAAATTTTTGCTCTACTTCCTGGGTCTCTAGAAGATGATTTAATTTCAATCAGACCATCATAAATTTCAGGAACTTCTTGAACAAAAAGTTTTTCCATAAATTTTGGGTGAGCTCTTGATAAAAAAATTTGTTGACCACGAGGCTCTCGTCTTACATCAAAACAATAAGCTTTAATTCTATCTCCAGCCTTAATATTCTCTCTTGGTATAATTTCATTTTTTTGAATTATTGCTTCTGTTCTCCCAAGATCTACGATTACATTTCCAAACTCTAATCTTTTAACTATTCCACTTAATATCGAGTCTTTTTTATCAATAAAATCATTAAATTGTCTTTCTCGCTCTGCCTCTCTGACATTAAAATTAATTACTTGTTTAGCTGTTTGGGCAGCAATTCTTCCAAAATCAAATGAGGGTAATGGTTGTAAAACTTCATCTCCAATCACTTTATCCTTATTAGTCTCATTCAATGTAATCGCATCCTCTAGTTTGATCTCAGTGTTTGTATTTTCTGGATTTTCTGTAACTATCAATTTTCTAAAAATTTCAATATCGCCATTATCTCTATTAATCACCACCTTAATCTCATTATCCTGGCCAAATTTAGATTTTGCTGCTTTAGCAATTCCAGTTTCCATCGAACTAATTATAAGGTCTTTATCAATCGATTTTTCTAAAGCTACTGCCTCTGCAATTCTTAATAGTTCAAGTTTATCTGCTCTTTTATTTAACATACTTTTGTTTACTCCAAAAAAAAATGGGCCAGAGCCCATTTTGACAATTCAACAATGTAAGAGAATATATAAAAGTTTTTTTTTATTTTTCAATAAAAACTATTTTAAGAAAATGTCAGATTTGTTGGTATTTTCCCAGGAAAAAGCACCTTCTTCATCTGGCTCTCTTCCAAAATGCCCATATGCAGATGTTTTTTCATATATAGGTTTATTAAGCCCCAACATCTCTCTTATTCCTCTTGGGCTAAGATCAAAACTTTCTTTAATCTTGTCTTCAACAAATTTGTTTTTATCCAAATCATTATCAAAAAGATTTACATAAATAGATAATGGTTTTGAAACACCAATTGCATAAGCTAATTGTATCAAACATTTATCAGCAATTTTCGATGCAACAACATTTTTGGCAATATATCTGGCTGCATAAGCTGCAGACCTGTCTACTTTAGTTGGATCTTTTCCCGAGAAAGCACCTCCACCATGCGGGGCAGCACCACCATAAGTATCTACGATAATCTTTCTGCCCGTTAAACCGCAATCTCCATCAGGACCGCCTATTACAAAATTTCCAGTTGGGTTAACATAAAATTCATTCTCATTAAAATCTTCTAGAAAATTTTTTGGTATAGAATTAATCAAATATGGTCTCAATAATTCCCTTACCTGTTCTTGATTAACATTTGTGGTATGCTGAGAAGATATTACAACTGATTTAACTTTTGATGGTTTACCATTTTCATATTCAAAAGTTACTTGACTTTTAGAATCTGGTTCTATGTTTTTTAATTTACCTGATTTTCTATCTTCCGCCATTAACCTTAAAATCTTATGGGAAAAATGAATAGGTGCTGGCATTAAAACATCAGTTTCATCACATGCATAACCAAACATGATACCTTGATCTCCTGCGCCCTCATCTTTATTTCCCGAAGAGTCTACACCCATAGCAATGTCACTTGATTGTGAATGAAGATGACTTTCTATTTTTGTAGCCTCTTTCCAGGTAAAACCATCTTGATCATATCCAATATCTTTAATGCATTCTCTTACCTTATTGATTAAATCATCTTTTTTAATTTCTGGTCCTCTGACCTCACCGGCTAATACAACTTTATTGGTAGTTGTAAGAGTTTCACATGCAACTCTCGAATATGGATCGTTAGATAAATAAGTGTCTACCACCATGTCAGATATCCTATCCGATACTTTATCTGGGTGTCCCTCTGAAACAGACTCACTTGTAAAAAGAAAATTTTTTAAATTACTCATTTTTAGTCCTATTAAATGAAAAAGTTAAAATAATATACAACAAAATTAATATGAAAAATATGTTATTTCCATATTTAGAAAACAATGTTGGTTTTAAATCTCTTATGCCTTCTAAATCAATATAACCTGAAATTCCATAATCTATTTTATTCTCAATATAACCTAATGGATTTATAATTGCTGCCATCCCGTTATTAGATGATCTAATTATATACTTTCCATTTTCGACTGCTCTAAATTTACTATGGATAAAATGTTGTTTGGGTCCAATTGATTTACCAAACCATCCATCTTCTGAAATATTTAATATAAAATCAAAATCAAAATTTTTAGTCAAATTTCCACTATATATAATTTCATAACAAATTAATGGCAAAAAATTTATTTGTTTAAGATCATCTTGGATTTTAATAATTTTTCTGTTTACACCTTTATCAAATGATCCAATATTATTTGTGATTGTTTTTAAACCAAATTTGTTAAGAATATTTTCAAGAGGAACAAATTCACCGAAAGGTACAAGTTTAATTTTGTTATAATTGTCAATTAAATTTACTTTACTATCAAATATTGAAAATGAATTATAATAATTGTAATCATTGTTTATAGTCTTTCTGCTTATTATTCCTAAACCGATTAAGTGATTTTCGCTAAAATATTTTTCAAATATGTCATTGTATAAATCTAATTGATCTTCATAAGTGTTGGGTATTATTCCCTCTGGCCATACAAAAAATGTCTTTTTTTCTTCAATGGGTGAACTAATTGAAATTAGCTCATTAATTACACTCTCCGCATTAACGTTTTTATAATACCTATCTAAGCTTATATTTGCTCCAATTACCCTAACTACAAAAGGAAGTTCTTTCTCTTTACTATTATAAAAATTTTTTTTTAAAAATTCTCCGTATGTATAAAAAAAGATAGGTAATAGCAGTAAAAAGATACACACAACCACTTCTTTTTTAGATTTTCTAAATATGAAAAGGGCTGGAGCTGTAAAAAAACTTATTACTATAAGATTTAATGAATAAGTTCCTATTATTGACAAAACGCTTAGGAAACTATTAATTTCAGAAAAACTGTAAATTACCAAATTCCAAGGGAACCCAGTTAAAATTGTTCCTCTGATAAACTCTATTAAACCAAACAAAAGAGAGAATAGGAAAAAAGCGCTTAATATATTTTTCGGTTTGTATAGATGAAAAATAGCAACACATAATGCATAAAATAAACCTAAAAATGCTGGGATGATAATTAAAGATATAGGAATTAAAAAATTAAAACTTTGATCAAAACTTAAGGATATAGTTAACCAATACAAACTGGATAAAAAATAACTAAAACCAAACAACCATCCATAATAAAAGGATTTTTTTATTCC
>CABZTG010000025.1 GCA_902528645.1 uncultured Pelagibacteraceae bacterium
ATTAAAGGTGCCTCAAATGTCATTGGGAATAGATCTTTTTCCAATAATCCCAAAATTGTATCTAAAATAGGAGATTATTGTATCAATTATTTCCATCAAAATGGTATTGGAACAGTCATAAAGCATATTCCAGGACATGGTCTTGCAAAGGTAGACAGTCACCATTTTACTCCGATGGTGAATAAAAAATTGAGTTATTTAACCAAGAAAGATTTTCTTCCATTTAAAAATAAAAAAACTTTTTTTGCTATGACCGCTCACATAATTTTTACTCAAATTGATAAAGAAAATTGTGTTACTCACTCAAAAAAATTTATTAAATTAATTCGCAATAAAATTGGTTTTAAAGATATTTTGATTTCTGATGATTTATCCATGAAAAGTCTTAAGGGTAATTTAAAGGAAAATACAATCAAAACGTTTAGTGCAGGTTGTAATTTAGCCTTACATTGTAATGGAAATTTAAATGAAATGAAAATTGTAGGAAATAATTCACCATTGATAAATCCTTTTCTCGTTAAAAAAACATCACAATTTTACAAAATTTTAAGTTAATATTGATTGATGATTGAAAATGATTCTGAACTTTTTAAAGTAGATGTTGAAAATTATAATGGACCATTAGACGTTCTTTTAGATCTTGCAAAAGCTCAAAAAGTTAATCTTGAGGATATATCTATTACAAAATTAGCAGATCAGTTTCATGATTTTATTACTCAAGAAAAAAAATTAAATTTAGAGATTGCTTCAGAATACTTATTAATGGCAACATGGTTAGCATATTTAAAATCAAAATTACTATTACCAGGCACCCCCGAAGAAGAATTTAAAGTTCAAGAAGTAGCTGAAAAATTAAAACTTCAACTTAAGAAACTTGAATTAATAAGGTTATTATCTGAACAGATGCTTAAAAGAAAAAGATTAGGAAGAGAAATTAGAACTAGAGGTATGAGAGCAGGCATAAGGCCCATCTACAATAGTGAGTATAAATTAAATTTATTTGACCTCATGAAAACCTATTCTACTATAATTATGACTAAAGATTTTCAGAGAATTAACATTCCAAAATTACCAGTTTTCACAACAGAAGAAGGTATAAAAACTATAAAAGATTTTTTTGGAAAATTAATGGATTGGAAAAAATTAGATGATTTAATACCGAAAAGTTTTAAAAGTGGATCAAAATACAAACGAACCGGTAAAGCAGGAATATTTGCAGGGTCTCTTGAGTTGGTCAAGGAGGGCAACCTAAGCATAAAGCAAGAAAACCTTTTTGATGATATTTATATAAAAGAAAACAAATGATAAAAAAAAAGATTAAGAAAAAAGACAATATTATTAATTTTCCAACTAAATTATCTTCAATCGAAAAGGAAATTGAAGGAATTGTTTTTGCTGCTGCAGAACCATTAGATATTGAAACTATTGAAAATAAGATATCTAAAAAAACGGATGTCGAAAAAATTTTGTTAAAATTACAAGCTGAATATTCAAATCGGGGTATTAACTTAGTTTGCATTTCTAAAAAATGGTCTTTTAGAACCTCACCTAATCTTTCAAATCTAATGACCCAAGAAAAAACTGTTGAAAAAAAACTATCAAAAGCTGCAATTGAAACTCTTGCTATAATTGTTTATCATCAACCAGTTACTCGTGCAGAGATAGAAGAAATAAGAGGTGTAGCTTTTGGAACTAACACCTTAGAAATTTTGATGGAATTAAATTGGGTTAAACCTGGTGGACGAAAAAATGTTCCTGGTCGACCTATTCAATATGTCACGACAGATGATTTTTTAAGTCATTTTAACTTACAAAAATTATCTGATTTACCAACAGTAGATGAACTTGGGGCCGCAGGTTTAATTGATAGTACCAATATTGATAACGCTATTTTTGGTACTGGAAAATTCTATAAAGAAAAACAAGATGATAAAAAAGAGGACATTTATTCAAATATTGATGAAATGTTAAGTAGCACTCTTGACTCGGATGAGAAGAACTAAGCCTACAAATTAGACTTTTCAATTATTGATAAAAAGGTTATAAGTTTTCTATGAGCATTGGAATTTGGCAAATAGCAATCGTTGTAATACTTGTGGTATTATTATTTGGTAGAGGAAAAATTTCTAGCCTTATGGGCGATGTAGCAAAAGGAATAAAAAGTTTTAAAAAGGGTATGGCATCAGATGTGACTGATGACAATGAACCTAAAAATATTTCTGACGATAATCAAGATTCGAACAAAAAAGAATAAATCACATGCCTACTATTGGTTGGTTTGAGATTTTAATTATAGTTGCAATAGCTATTGTAGTTTTGGGACCTAAAGATTTTCCAATAATGCTCAAAAAAGTTGGTTCATGGATCGGCTCCGCAAAAAAATATGTCAATAATATTCAAAATGAAGTCTCAAATATTGATCTTGAGGATAATAAAATAGAAAAAAAAGAAGAAAAAAAAGATGAGTCATGACGAAAATGAAGGTGGCTTTGTAAGTCATTTAGCTGAGTTAAGAAAAAGACTAATTCATAGTTTTATTTTTCTAATAATCTTTTTTATAGGATGTTATTTTTTTGCTGAACACCTTTATGGTTTTTTAGTAGAGCCATATGCACAAGCGGTTAAAGATGATGGAACTGATAGACGATTAATTTTCACAGCTTTACAAGAAACTTTTCTTACCTATTTGAAAGTATCTTTTTTCACAGCTTTTTTTGTTACTTGTCCATTTATTTTGATGCAGATTTGGAAATTTATTGCTCCTGGTCTTTATAAACATGAAAAAATTGCAATTTTACCTTATTTAGTTTTAACCCCAATCTTATTCTTACTAGGAGGTATGTTGGTTTATTATTTAATAATGCCCCTAGCGATAAAATTCTTTTTATCTTTTGAAAGTTCTGGTCTTTCAACAAATTTACCAATTCAATTAGAAGCAAAAGTAAACGAATATCTTTCATTGGTAATGAAACTTATATTTGCGTTTGGCATAAGTTTTCAATTACCTGTTGTGTTGAGTTTATTAGCGAGGGTAGGGTTAGTTGATTCTGATTTTTTAAAGAAACGAAGAAAATATGTTGTGGTTATTATATTTGCAGCTGCAGCTTTACTCACACCCCCAGATCCCATCACACAAATTGGTTTAGCGATACCATTATTAATTCTATATGAATTATCAATATTTTCAGTAAAACTTATTGAGAATAAAAATTTAAAAAATTCTGATGCATAATATTAAAGAAATTAGAAAAGATTTTGATGCATTTTCAAAAGCATTAAAAAAAAGATCAATCGATATAGATCTCAATAAACTCAAAAAATTAGATATAGATAATAGAGATTTAATTCAAAAAAAAGAAACATTAGAAAAAGAAAAGAAAGATATTTCAAAAACAAAAGATAAAGCTTTATTTTCTAGGTCAAAAGAAATTACACAATCTATTGATAAAATTACTGATCAACAATCAAAAATTAAATCAGACTTAGATGAAATTTTATCAAGTATTCCTAATATACCTCACGATGATGTGCCTATAGGATCTAATGAAAATGAAAATGTTGAATTAACTAAATCGGGTCAGATTCCTAATTTTGAATTTACTCCAAAATCACACTATGAATTAGGTGAAAAGCTTGGCATGTTAGATTTTGATCTTGCCACAAAAACCACCGGTTCAAGATTTGTTTTTGTTAAGAATAAATTAGCATTACTTGAAAGAGCAATTTCAAATTTTATGCTTGATATACATACTTCAAAAAATGGATATGAGGAAATTTCACCACCTTTATTAGCATCAGAAAATACAATGTTCGGAACTGGTCAATTACCTAAATTTGAAAATGATCAATTTGAAGTAAAATTAGAAGAGGGAAGTGGTAGAAAATTTTTAATTCCTACAGCAGAAGTTATTTTAACCAATATTGTAAAAGATAAAATTTTAGATCTTAAAACATTACCGATGAGATTTGTTGCATCTACCCCATGTTTTAGAAAAGAGGCTGGTAGTTATGGTAAAGATACAAAAGGGATGATTAGACAACATCAATTTTATAAGGTTGAATTAGTAAGTATTGTGGAACAAAATAAATGTCTTGAAGAACTAGAGAGAATGACAAATTGTGCCACAGGAATTTTGGATTTGTTAGAGTTACCATATAGAAAAATGATTTTATGTAGTGGAGACATGGGATTTAGTGCAGAAAAAACTTACGATATAGAAGTATGGTTACCTTCAGAAAACAAATATAGAGAAATATCTTCATGTTCATCATGTTCAACTTTTCAAGCAACACGGATGAAAGCTAGATATAAAAATTCAAATAAAGAAACAGTATTTGTTGGAACACTTAATGGAAGTGGTTTAGCAGTGGGTAGAACTCTTATTGCTATTTTAGAAAATTTTCAGCAAAAGGATGGGTCTATAAGTATTCCAAAAATGCTTAGACCTTATATGAATAATCTTGAAAAAATTAGTCTGAATTAAAGTTGTTTTAACTTAAGAGATAGTATAAAAATTCATTTTTAATTAAGGAGTTTTATGGAAAGTTCAGGAATAGGTCAATTTATACCACTAATATTAATTTTTGTTATTTTTTATTTTTTCTTGATAAGACCACAGCAAAAAAAAGTCAAAGAGCATAAAGCTATGGTCGAGGGTTTAAAAAAAGGTGATAAGATTGTAACTTCAGGCGGTATCACAGGAACCATAACTAGAGTTGTAGACAACGATAAAATTGAAGTTGAGGTTGCTGAAAATGTGACTGTTGAAGTTATCAGAGGTACAGGTGTACAAAGTCTGATGAACTCTCAAGAAGTTAAAAAGTAATTTTGTTAAAGTAAAGTGTTATATTTTTCAAAATTCAGAATAATTTCAGTAATATTAATTTCTCTATTTTTTATTTTAATCGCTTCATCAAATTTATTTAAGTTTGAAAACAACTTACTAAATAAGAAAATTAATCTTGGATTAGATCTTCAGGGAGGTTCTTACCTCCTACTCGAAATTGATAATAATCCAGTTATTGAGCAAAAAATACAAAATCTTTCAATTACCATTAGAAATTATTTCAAAGACAAAAATATTAGAATTAAAAATTTAAAAATTTTAGGACAAAAATTATCTTTTTCTGTAGATGAAAACTTTAAACAAACTATTCTAGATACGTTTAATGACGAGGAAAGTGAATTAAATCCTTATTATCCAAGATTTAAATCTCATCAATTAGATATCACTGAGGAAAATAATATTTTTTTTGTCAATTACTCAACCCAAGGTATTGTTAAACTGAAAACATCATCCCAAGATCAAGCATTAGAAATTGTAAGAAGAAGAATTGATGAGATAGGAACTAATGAACCCAATATTCTAAAAAGAGGAAACGACAGAATTCTTGTTGAATTACCTGGATTAGATGATCCAATGAGAATTAAATCATTGCTTGGTAAAACTGCAAATCTTACATTTAGATTTGTAACTAATAACGATCAAGACTCTTTTGGAGCGGAAAAACTTAGTTATGAAGATGAGTCTGAAGAAGATGTTCTGGTAAGTAAAAGAATTATTTTAAGTGGAGACAATCTGCTAGATGCTCAACCAAGAATGGATAGTGAAACAAATGAAACAGTTGTTACATTTACACTTGATAGAGTTGGCGCTAAAAGATTTGGTAAAGCTACATCGACTGGTATTGGCAAACAATTAGCAATAGTATTGGATGGTAAAATTATAAGCGCACCAGTTATAAGAGATACAATTGCAAGTGGATCAGGTCAAATCAGTGGAGGATTTACTTTTCAATCAGCAACAGATTTAGCTCTTTTATTAAGATCTGGTGCATTACCTGCACCTTTAAATATTATTGAGGAACGAACAGTTGGTCCCGACTTAGGACAAGACTCAATTAATGCAGGGATGATTGCATTAGCAATTGGTTTTGTATTAGTAATAGTATTTATCTTTGTTAAATATAAGGTATTTGGTTTAATTACCAATATAACATTAATACTTAACCTTTTCTTACTCATTGGAATATTAACTATATTCGAGGCGACCTTAACTCTTCCAGGGATCGCTGGAATAATTTTGACGGTTGGTATGGCAGTCGATGCAAATGTTTTAATCTTTGAGAGAATTAAAGAAGAGCTAAAAAATGAAAAAAATAATTTAATAGCTTTTGATAGTGGTTACACTAAATCTAGAACTGCTATACTTGATGCAAATATAACAACATTATTAGCAGCTATTATCTTATTTTTTATGGGCTCAGGTCCAATCAAAGGTTTTTCACTTACACTTGGGATTGGAATATTTACAACATTATTTTCAGTTTATTTCATAGCAAGGTTATTGACTGTTTTGTATGTGTACAGAAACAAAGAAAAAGAGGGTTTAATTTAGATGATTGCTTTTAACAAATACTATAATCAATTTAATATACTTTCTATATCTTTAGTCGTTATTTCATTATTTTTACTAACTTTCAAAGGTCTTAACTTTGGAATAGATTTTAAGGGCGGAACCCTAATTGAACTTAGATCAACTGACAGCAAAATTAATGTGTCATCTCTAAGAGATAATTTAAATTCTATGAATTTAGGTGATGTTTCAGTAAAAAATTTTGGCAATGAGACAGACTTTCTAATCAAATTTGAAATTAATAATAACAAAAATATTATCGAGGAAATTAAAGCAAATTTAGATAAATCATTTGGTAATACTTTTGATTTTAGAAGAGTTGAAAATGTAGGACCGAAAGTAAGTGCTGAGTTGCTAAAATCTGGAGTAATAGCTATCGCGGTGGCATTAACTTTAATGTTAATTTACATATGGATTAGATTTGAATGGCAATTTAGTTTAGGAGCTATATTAGCTTTGTTTCATGACGTGTTGGTAACCCTAGGTTTATTTTCATTGCTTGGTCTTGAAATCAATTTATCTATTATTGCAGCTGTATTAACTATCGTTGGTTACTCCATGAATGATACAGTGGTTATTTTTGACAGAGTAAGAGAAAATTTAAGAAAATATTCTGACATTAAGATTTACGATTTAACTAATATCTCTATCAATGAAACATTATCTAGAACTTTAATTACATCAATAACGACTTTATTAGCTTTGCTATCAATATTTTTCTTTGGTGGTGAGATACTAAAAGGTTTTTCTTTAGCTATGATATTTGGTGTAATTTTTGGAACTTATTCATCTATCTATATTGCCAATACAGTCTTAGTTAGACTAAGAGTTTCACAAAAAACTGTTTTAAGAGAAGACGAAAGTAGTTAATAAAGGTTTTGAGCAGCTACCATAGTAAGCAGCATTGGTATTGACAACAAAGTATTAGTTCTCGAAAATAACATAGCTGTTCTTGCTGACTTGGCTTTTAGATCAGGTTCACACTCAACAATACCTAAAGCTCTTTTTTGATTAGGCCATATTACAAACCACACGTTAAATGCCATAACTAAGCCCAACCACATACCAATTCCAATGGCTGTGTGTTTTGGAATCCCAGATCCTATACTTAAAGTCATTGCATCATGCAAATATCCATTAAGACCTGCAAGTGCTAAACCTGATAGAACTGTAAATGCTGCACCCCATCTAAAATAAAATAATGCAGCTGGCGCAATTACTTTACCAATAGCTGGTTTCTGTTCATCTGGAATTTTTGCCATGTTTGGGATTTGAACAAAATTAAAATACCATAACAAGCCAATCCACATTATACCAACTACTACATGCACAAATCTCGCAAACCAACTCCAAAAAAGTGCATCAAAACTAAAACCATCATTTTGATAAAATAAGCCTAAAAATAACAGAACTGCAATGGCTAAAGAAACGTGAATAGTTTTTGATAAAGATGAAAGTAAATTACCCATACATAATTTTATACTGATTTAGAGTGAGATGACAATGGTATTTATTGTAAAAGATTTTTTAAAAACTTACCTGTATAACTTCCATTAACTTTACAAATTTCCTCAGGTTTTCCTTCAGCGATAATTTTTCCACCTTTTACACCACCCTCAGGACCCATATCGACAATATAATCTGCAGTTTTTATAACATCTAAGTTGTGTTCTATCACAACCACTGTGTTACCTAATGAAACAAATGTATGTAAAATTTCTAATAATTTTTTGATGTCGTGTTGGTGAAGACCAGTAGTCGGTTCATCTAAAATGTACATTGTTCTTCCCGTCGATCTTTTTGATAATTCTTTAGCTAATTTAATTCTTTGTGCTTCACCCCCTGATAGAGTTGTAGCTTGTTGACCAATTTTTATATAGCCTAGACCAACTTTTTTTAAAGTTAGCAATTTAGTTTTTATATTTGAAATATTTTCAAAATATTCGCAACCCTCATCAACTGTCATGTTTAAAACATCCGCAATACTTTTATCTTTGAATTTTATCTCTAAGGTTTCCCGATTATATCTGGTTCCTTTACACTCATCACATTGTATATAGACGTCTGGGAGAAAATGCATTTCATAAGTTATAACTCCATCTCCCTCACAAGCTTCACACCTACCTCCTTTTACATTAAAAGAGAATCTTCCTGGTTTGTATCCTCTTGTTTTTGACTCGGGTAATCCTGTAAACCAATCTCTAATTGGCCCAAAAGCTCCAGTATAAGTTGCTGGATTTGATCTTGGGGTACGACCAATTGGTGATTGATCAATATCAATTATCTTATCGATTAATTCTGTGCCTTTGAAACCTTTGAATGGTTTTGGAATTTTTCTAGATTTATTATTATTCAAAGTTAAGTTTAATGCGTTGTATAATGTCTGTAAGATCAATGTTGACTTACCACTTCCTGATACACCGGTAACACAAGTTAAACTACCTAAAGGTATTTTTAGATTAACATTATTTAAATTATTACCAGTCGCACCTGTTATTTCGAGAAACCTTCCATTTTTTGCTAATCTTCTTTTCTTGGGGACATCAATTCTTAATTTGTTTGAAAGATATTTTCCTGTGATACTAATTTTATTTTTTGTTATCTCATCAAAAGTTCCTTGCGCAACAACTTCACCACCTTTGTTTCCCGCTTCAGGGCCAAGATCAATAATATGATCTGCATTTTCCATTGTTTCAGTATCATGCTCAACTACTATTACTGTATTTCCCAAATCTCGTAACCTTTTAAGTGCATTAATTAGTTTTACATTATCTTTTTGATGCAAACCAATAGATGGCTCATCTAATACATATAACACTCCAGTTAAACCAGATCCAATTTGAGATGCTAAACGAATTCTTTGCGCTTCTCCACCTGATAAAGTACCAGACTCTCTTGATAATGTAAGATAATCAAGACCAACATTTAAAAGAAAATTTAATCTTTCATTAATTTCTTTGAGAATATGTTCAGCAATTTTGACCTGTCTTTTATCTAAATTGAATTTTAAATTTTCAAACCATTTTGCAGCATCTAAAATTGATTTTTCAGTAACCTCACTAATGTGTAGGCCATCAATTTTCACACATAATGCCTCATCTTTTAATCTATGACCATTACATCTTTCACATTTAGTATCTGACTGATATTGAGCTATTTCTTCTCTTTTCCAATCACTATCGGTTTCTAAATATCTTCTCTCTAAATTATTTATTACCCCTTCAAATGTCTTTTTATGAGAGTATTTTTCATAACCATCATCATATGAAAATTTTATTTCTTCATCATCAGATCCATAAAGAATGATATCCTTTATTTTTTTTGAAAGTTTTGACCATTTCTCATCTAATGAGAAGCTATAATGTTTTGCTAAAGAAGATAATGTTTGTGCATAATATAGAGTGGTTGTTTTAGCCCAGGGTTCTATAGCTCCATCAGCAATACTTTTTTTATGATTTGGTACTACTAAATTTGGATCGACATTTAGTTTAATTCCAATTCCCTCACATTCCTCACAAGCACCAAAAGGACTATTAAATGAGAAAAGTCTTGGCTCAATTTCCTCAATTGTAAAGCCACTTTCAGGACATGCAAATTTAGTCGAAAATATTAATTTTTCTACTTTTCTGTATTTTTTTGGTAAGGTTTCATTTTCATATTCAACGAATACTAATCCATTCGCTAAATTTACAGAAGACTCAATACTTTCAGCTAATCTGTTTCCTAATGATGAATTTAGAACTATTCTATCGACTAGAATATATATGTCATGCTTAATTTTCTTATTTAATTCAGGAACTTTATCA
>CABZTG010000026.1 GCA_902528645.1 uncultured Pelagibacteraceae bacterium
GTTTAAGACCAGGAGTAAAAGATAGATCAGAAAACATATTTGTAAAAAGTATCATAGGAAGATTTTTAGAGCATTCTAGAATTTATTGTTTTAGTAATGGTACAAAAAAAATGCCTAATAGAAATGCAAAAGTATATATTTCGTCAGCTGATTTAATGCCGAGAAATTTAAATCGAAGGGTAGAACTTCTAGTCCCAATTGAAAATGAGACTGTTCATGAACAGATCTTAGATCAAATAATGTTGGCAAATTATCTTGATACTAATCAGAGCTGGGAACTTGAAGCTGATGGTAATTATAAAAAAATTAAATATAGTAAGAGCGATTCCTTTTCAGCTCATGAATATTTTATGAATAATCCGAGCTTATCTGGAAGAGGTAAAGCTAAACTAAGAATGCAGCCTAAACAACTGCACTTAAGATTGATTAAAAGTGGAAGTAATTAAAAGTAAAAATAGTTTAAAATTAAATCAGGCTAAATTAGCTATAATAGACATTGGATCAAACTCTATAAGAATGCTAATTTATGAAGATTTCAGTTCTTCTCGTGTGCCTTTTTTTAATGAAAAAGCAGTTTGTGAACTTGGAAAAAATTTAGATAAATCGAAAAAACTTCACAGATCTGGTACTGAATATGCTTTAAAAGTTTTAAAAAGATTTTCTGAAATTTTAAATGTTTCAAAAATCACAAATCTAAAGATTATTGCAACAGCAGTTATAAGAGAAGCAACTGATACAAAACCTTTTATTGATGAAGTTGAAAAACTTTTTAAAACTAAGATTAATATATTATCAGGCGAAGAAGAAGCTAAATGCACAGCTGAGGGAGTAAAAATAGGTTTTGAAAATGTTGATGGATTAGTTGCTGACCTTGGCGGTGGTAGTTTGGAGTTAGCCCGAGTTGAAAACAATATAGTAACCAATAAAACCTCATTACCTGTTGGTGTTTTAAGATTAATGAATAATCCTATAGTTAAAAAAAGAAATTTAGCAAAATATATTAAAAAATTATTAAGAGATGAAAAATGGCTCTCAAAAAAGAAATTTAATAATTTATATTTAGTTGGAGGTACTTGGCGTGCATTATTTAAATTACATCTTTTTCAAAATAATCATCCAGTACACATAATTCATCAATATAGTATTGATAATAATGTTTTATCTAAGTTTGTTGAAAAAATTTCTTCTTTTAATAAATCCAAACTTAAAACAGTTGAGTATATTTCAAAATCTAGAACACCATATTTACCTTATAGCTGTATTATACTTGATGAAATTATGAAAGTTTCAAATCCAAAAAAAATTATTTGTTCTATCAGTGGTTTGCGTGAAGGATCTTTATCAATTGACCATTTTAAAGATGTAAAAGAATCTGAAATTTTTTACAAAGCAATTGAGAAGGTTGCGCAAAAAAGAGGTGATTTAGGGTCAAATTATAAAAAATATTATGATTTTATTCATCCAGTTTTTGAAGGTAATGAGCACTTTAATAAGAAATTATTATATCTGGCATGTGTATTAAGTCATATGGATTGGGGATTGGGAGCATTTCAAAAAGCTGAATTGGTATTTCAAGAAACGATAAATACTCCTTTACTTAGATTGACTCATAAAGAAAGAATACAATTAGCTTTGTCATGCTATTGGCGGTACTGTAGTATCAAGTATAATCCAAAGATCGAGTATTTAACTTTTTTGAATAATAATGAAATTTTTTCAAGCAAACAAGTTGGTGCAGCATTGAGATTTTCACAATCATTGACCTCGATATCTACGATATTTCTTGAAGAGTTTAAATTGTATAAAAGAGGTAATGCTGTATTTTTAAAAATTCCATCACAACATCAAGAAATAATCTCAAAACAAGTTACCAAAAGATTTAAAGCTCTTGCTAGAGAATTATTTTTAGAGCCAAGAGTAATTTATTCAAATAATTCAAAATAAACTTAAATTAATTAAACTTTAATAATAAGTAAATATTTCTGTAACTTAATCTTTTTAAGATAATTTACAAAATTTAAATATTCATTATTTTTTCCCCTGTTTAAATTTTGTTAATTAGCTTCTTTCTTCCTTCTCATTTAAGAGAAGGAAGAAAGACAATTTGGAATTAATTATTTATAGATGCAGGAGACTGCTCTGCATTCTTCTTAGCAAGTTTTTTTGCTTTTTTTTCAGCAACCTTTTTTTCTAGACCAGCAATTTTAATATTAAGGCTTGATAATTTTTTTTCTTTAGCTGTAATTTTATTTTTAAGTTTATCAATTGATTTTAATATTTTTGTTTTTTTCTTTTCATTCTTTTTTAGTTTTTTTCTCATTACTGCCTCCGAATTATTTGATAATTAATTTAATCATATAATCCTAAAATAAAAAGGATATTTTGTTACAACCTATAGTTTATAGTTTTTTAAGACCTGTTATTAAATAAAAAAACATTGCTATATGAGAACTATTATTGAATTTTTGATTTAATATTAATTTAAATATCTCTCTTTGATTAAAAAGATGAATTCTAATACCTTGTTCTGGTTTCGAAATTTTAATTAAGTCTTCTGTGTAATAACCAGTAATTTTAGTAGTTAGTCTTCCAGGTTCAGTATAAAAAGTTATTATTTTACTCAATTTTGATCTTGATCTATATCCTGTTTCTTCTCTTAATTCCTTATATGCTGATTGCAGAGTTGTTTCCTTTTTTTCCACTATGCCAGAAGGAAACTCGTAATTAATTTTATTAATTGGAACTCTTTTTTGGGAAACTACTACATATTTGTCTTTAATCTTAGGTATTACTAATGAAAGATTAGAAGTTTTAAGATAATGATAAAACTCTTTTTTTTTAAATTTTTTGTTAATTAAACTTATTCGATTGGTAAGTTTTATATTTTTCAATTTTTTTCTAAAAATAACTTTTTAACAATAAGTACAGCAATTAACATTCCAATAAGCTCAGCTAAAATATAATAAGGAGTATTTAAATAACTAATACCAGTAAACGATTCTGTAAATGTTCTAGCAATTGAAACAGCTGGATTTGCAAATGAAGTTGAGGAAGTAAACCAATAACCAGCAGTAATATAAAGACCAACACTAGCAGCAACAGCAATTTTGCCAGACTTCATAGACCCAAAAATTATAATTATAAGCCCTAATGTTGCTATTACCTCAGATGTGAATATGTAAATTCCATCTCTTGATTTAGTAGACAATTCATAAATTTCGTGTTCAAAAAAGAAATTGGCTAAACCAACACCAATTAAGCAACCAACCAATTGAGCAATAATATAAAAGGGTAGTAGTTTCTTTTTTAATTTGCCTGTTATTGCCATAGCGATACTTACAAATGGATTAAAATGAGCTCCTGATACATCAGCAAAAACTGTGATAAGCACAAATAAACCTGCTCCTGTTGCTATAGTATTAGCTATTAACATTACAGCAACGTCATTAGTTAAGTTCTCAGCCATTAAACCTGAGCCAACAATAATCATCACTAAAAAACAACTTCCTATTAATTCAGCAAGAAAATAACGACTTTTATTTTTCATTAAGCAGTTCCTTTATTCTTTTATGAATATTATTGTAAACTTTTTCAATTATTTCGTCTTTTTTATTTAAGTCATTTGTTTCATTAAGTAATTTAACAGGATCCTCTATATCCCAATGAATTATCTGATCTTTATTTGGCCAAATAGGGCAGACTTCGTTATTGGCATTATTACAAACTGTAATCACATAATCCATTTTAATTTGACCATTAATAAACTCATTAAAATTTTTAGATCTATAATTTGAAAGATCATAATGTTTTGATAATAAATAATTCTTCACATCTTCATTTACTTTTCCTGTTGGATTACTCCCGGCACTAAAACCTTTATACAAATCGTCATACTCATTATTTATAATACTTTCAGCAATAATACTTCTTGCTGAATTACCTGTGCATACAAACAATATATTCTTCATTTAAAAAATAATCTTATAAATCCCAATAACAAATAATGGAATTTGTAATCCGAAGTTTGTTAGTATCGCTTTATCTTTGCTGATAAATCCAGCGATAGTCCATCCAACAACCCCTAATCCATGAAAATATATATTTAATGGATATATATTTAAATTTGTAAGAAGTATTCCTACTAAAACTAAAAACGTACTAATCCATTTTAGATATTTTTTTATAAACATAAAAATTTCCTTTCATTATTATTATTTCAGTTATGTTAAGAATTTATTAAAATAAAGAATTATCTACACTTTTTACATAATCCAAAAAACTCAAGATTGTATTTACTATATTTCATACCATCCTTGTCTTTGAAATTAGCTAAGTATTTGGAAAGACCTGCACTACTTATTTCTGTTACTTTCTCACAAATCTCACAGATAGAAAACGCTGTAGCTTTAGCTACTCGACAGCTTGAATTGTGACACGCAATAAATGCATTTCGACTCTCTATTTTGTGAATTTTTCCTATTTCCACTAGCTTATCTAACGCTCGATAAACTTGTAGGGGAGCTTTAATACCTTTTTTTTGAACATTAAAAAGGATTGAGTAAGCTTTCATTGGTTCAGGAGATTTATCAATTAAATCAAAAATAATTTGCTGATTTTTTGTGAGAGTATGTTCTTTATGCATTGTTTTCATTTTACAGATTCCTCATTAATTTTTCAATTTAATAGATTGTTTTATTTTAAATAATGAAAGTATGAATAATAATAAGGCTGCTGTTATAATTGATGGACCTGAAGATGTATTAAACTCTAAAGATGTGAACAATCCTATAATTACAGATAACAAGCCTCCTACAATTGAATAGATAACCATACTCTGTGGACTTGATGACAAATTTCTAGCCATTGCTGCAGGAATAATTAACATCCCAGTGATTAATAATAATCCAACCATTTTAATTGAAATAGCAATGATTGCAGCCATTAAAATAGTAAAGATTGCCTTAGCTCTGTCTGGATTTAAGCCTTCTGCTTCTGCTAGTTCATAATTTACTGTTGAAGCGAATAAAGGTTTCCAAATAAATTTTAGAGTTAATAAGATTAATGCTCCTCCAATCCATATGATTAACAAATCATCAACTGAAACCGCTAAAATATCTCCAAATAATAATCCCATAATATCAAACCTGATAAAGGTCAAAAAACCTATAACAACAAGTCCAACTGCCAGAGATGAATGAGCTAGAAGACCCAACAAAGCATCACCTGGTAAGTTGGTTTTTTTTTGAAGCTGAATTAGAATAAGTGCTATCAGAGATGAAATGATAAACACCGATAGCGCAATATTAAACTCCATAGTAAACGCTAATGTCACTCCCAATAGAGCAGAGTGAGCTAAGGTGTCACCAAAATAAGATAATCTTCTCCATATAACAAAACAACCAAGAGGTCCTGTTACAAAAGCAATCCCAATTCCAGCTACCAAAGCTCTTATAAAAAAATCATCAAACATCTAATTTTTTTTAATTTCACCTTCATCTGTATGAATATGGTCGTGCTTATGTTCATATCTTGATAATATTTGAGAAGCTTGTTCACCAAATAAAGCTTTATACTCATTATTTTTTGCAACATCCATTGGTGAACCTGAACAACAAACATGACCGTTTAAACAGACAACATGGTCAGTAGCAGTCATTACAGTGTGTAGATCATGAGAAATCAATAAGATACCACAACTTAATTCATCAGAAATTTTCTTAATTAGTTCGTATAAAGCAATTTCACCAGTAAAATCTACTCCCTGTACTGGTTCATCAAGTACCAATAGCTCTGGTTTTTTTGATATAGCTCGTGCAAGTAAAACTCTTTGAAATTCACCACCAGATAAATCTCCTAAATTTTTATCTTTAAGATGAATGACACCAGTTAAAGACAAAGCTTCATCAATTGTCTCTTTATTAAGACTTTCAGTCAATACCATGAAATCATTTACTCTTAGCGGTAACGTCCAATCAATTGAAATTTTCTGCGGGACGTATCCAACTTTATGGGTATATTTTTCAACTGAACCATTAATCTTTTTGTAAATACCTAAAGCAATTTTAGCTGTTGTGCTTTTTCCTGATCCATTTGGACCTATTAGAGTAACTATTTTACCTTTCTCAACTTGTAGTGAGACTCCTTTGACTAACCATTTGTTGTTCAACTGTAAACCAGCATCATTTAATTTTACCAATATATTTTGATCAGTGCTCATTTTATTTCTTGACTAATAAGTGTTATATTATTACATAGTGTTATATTATAACAATTTAAATATACAACATATGAAAAACATAAAGAAATTACCATTAATCCTATCAATATTATCATTCTTAACAATTTTTGTGCCAGCAAACGCTGAAATTAAAGTAGTGGCAACAATAAAACCAATTCATTCTCTTGCAAGTTATCTAATGGATGGTGTTGGAAAACCAGATTTAATCGTTGATGGTTATGCTTCACCACATGGATTTGCTCTTAAACCATCACATGCAAAAATGATCCAGAATGCAGATATTATATTTTGGGTAGGAGAGGACATAGAAAATTTCTTGGAAAAACCATTAAAAACTATTGCAAAAAAAGCTGAAAAAATTGAATTAATGGAAATTAAAGGTTTAACTAAACTTAAATTTAGAGAAAGAAATATTTTTGAAGAGCATAATCATGGTCATAAAGAAGACGATCATGATGATCATGCAAAAAAAGAGGATGATCATGACGATCACGATCATGATAAAAAGGAAAAAGAACATGGTCATGATGAACATGGACATGACGATGAGCATAAAAAAGATGGTCACGATGAGCATGGTCATGAAGGACATGCACATGGCGAATTTGATCCACATATCTGGTTAGATCCTATGAATGCAAAAGTAATTTTAAGCGAGATGGCTGAGCATTTAATTGAAAATGATCAAAAAAATGAGGCTAAATATAAAGCAAATTTAAAAAAAGCTCATAATGATTTAGATAAACTTACAAAAAAAGTTAAGTCTGAATTAAATAAAGATTTTAAATCAGTAGTCTTCCATGATGCCTATCAATACTTTGAAAAAAGATTTGGTATAAATATTCTTGGAGCATTTACAGTAAATACAGACGTAATGCCAGGTGCTGAGCAATTAGCTGAAATCAGAGAGGTAATTGAGCATGATAAAGTTAGTTGTATATTTTCAGAGCCTCAATTTAATCCTGATATTATTAAAGCTGTAGCGAAAGATACTAATGTTGCAACAGGTGTAATCGATCCATTAGGAGCTACACTTGATCCAGGTAAGGATTTGTATTTTGATTTAATAGGTAATATGTCAAAATCTTTCAAAGGTTGTTAATTAGAAATTGATCTTTAGTTATAAATAATATCTAATAATGGGATGAGTACAGTTTCCCTGACATTAGATGAAATTTTTGATTTAGCCAAAAAAACTTTATTAGCTAATGGTTGTGATGATGAAACAGCTTCTATTCTGTCTGACCTAATTAGAAATGCCGAACGGGATGGATCTTTATCTCATGGTTTGTTCAGATTACCTGCATATGTAAGTGGTTTAAAAAGTGGAAAAATTAATGGTAAAGGAAAGCCTGAAATTAAAAAAATTTCTTCATCAGTTATAAAAGTCCAAGGGAATAATTGTTTAGCCCCAATAGTTTTAAATAAAGGATTACCTGAATTAGCTAAAGCTGCAAAAGAAAATGGTGTAGCAGTGTTAGCAATAAATAATTCTCATCACATGGCAGCGATGTGGCCTGAAACAGAAAAGTTAGCAGAGGAAGGTTTGGTTGCCTTTGCTTGCACATCTTACAAACCTGCTGTAGCACCTGCTGGTGCAATCAAACCATTGTTTGGAACAAATCCAATTTCATTTGCTTGGCCACGACCTGGCAAAACTCCAGTTGTTTATGATATGGCCACAGCATCAATGGCGATGGGAGAAGTCCAAGTTGCTAAAAGAGAAGGGCACAAGGTTCCAATTGGAACTGGTTTAACTAAAGATGGTAAAGAGACTACTGATCCAGGTGCAATTGCAGATGGTGGTGTATTACTTCCCTTTGGTGGTTACAAAGGTTCAGCAATTGCAATGATGGTTGAGTTAATGGCTGGTGCTTTGGTTGGTGATAATTTTAGTTTTGAAACAGCGGCTAAAGATAATAATGATGGTGGACCACCTAGTGGAGGAGAATTTATTATTGCAATTTCACCTGATAAAACTTCAGGAACAAATTGGCAAAAACATGCAGATGAATTTTTTGATAAAATGAAATCTTTTGATGGAGTTAGACTTCCAGGTGAAAGAAGACACAAAAATAGATTAGATAAAGGCCCTCGAAATATTAATGAAGACTTGGTTAATAAAATAAAATCTCTAAGCTAAAGTAATTTCAATCGGTGTATGATCCGAAGGTTTTTCACGACCTCTTGGATCTTTATTAATATTTATACCTTTAATTTGATCAATCAAAGAATTTGAAACTAAGAAGTGATCAATTCGCATCCCATTATTTTTTTGCCAAGCACCTCTCATGTAGTCCCAAAAGGTATAACCTTCCTTAGTTTCATTAAAATGTCTATAGACATCACTAAAACCAAGGTTGATCATTTCTCTTAATTTTTTTCTTATTTCTAATCTAAACAGAGCATCATCCTCAAAACTTTTTGGATTATAAACATCTTCAGGTGCTGGAATAATGTTAAAATCTCCAGCAAGAATAATATTTGAATTTTTTTTACTTAAATTCTTTAATTGTTTAATTAAATCATCCAACCATTGTTTCTTGTATTTATATTTATCCGTATCTACAGGATTTCCATTAGGTGTATAAATGTTTATTAATTGAATATTTTTCTTTTTATACTCCAGTTCAGCTGAAATTATTCTTGATTGCTTTAATTTATCTTTAATTAAGTCAGTTTTAATATTTTTTAATTTACCTTTAGATATAATAGCAACCCCATTATAACTTTTTTGGCCAAATACATGACTTTCATAATCCATTGCTGAAAAATCATCATAGGGAAAGTTTACATCCTCTGTTTTGATTTCCTGCATCATTAGGATATCTGGTTTATATTTTAAGAGATAACTTTTGATATTATCTATACGAGCTCTCACAGAATTTACATTCCATGAAGAAATAATCATTAAAGAGAAAAAGAAACACCACAACCACAAGATGACTTAGTTTGTGGATTTGTTATCTTAAATTGTTCACCAATTAATTCTGAAACATAATCAACTTCAGAGCCTTTTAATAAATCTGCTGAAGTTTTATCAATTAAAATATTTTCAAAGTTTAAATCATCTTTTGATTTTTCTTTATCAAAAGTGAATTCGTATTGAAATCCTGAACAACCACCACCTTTAATGGCGATTCTAAAAAAAGACCCTTTATCTTTTTTAGACAGCAATACATTGATCTGTTTTAGTGCTTTATCAGTAAATTTAATTTCTTTAATCATAATTGATCACTGGTATTAGTAATATAATACTTAATATTTTATTTTAAAGGATGAAAAAATACTCAAAGATAGGTCAATTCAAAAGTAAAGGTAGGATATTTAAGGAATCTTTGTCAAAATATAGATCACCTTATCAAAGAGATAGAGATCGTATTATTCATAGTGCTTCATTTAGAAGATTGAAACATAAAACGCAGGTATTTGTGAATACTGAAGGGGATCATTATAGAACTCGAATTACTCACTCTATGGAGGTTGCTCAAATAGCAAGATCCATTGCTAGATATTTCAGTTTGAACGAGGACTTAGCAGAAACACTCAGTTTAGCGCACGATTTGGGCCACACTCCTTTCGGTCATGCAGGTGAAGATGCTTTGAATGAATGTATGAGCATTCATGGAGGGTTTGATCACAATTTACAAACATTAAGAATTGTTATGTTTTTAGAAAATAAGTATTTGAAATTTAGTGGCTTAAATCTTTCTGTTGAAACATTAGAGGGACTTTTAAAACACAATGGTCCAGTTGAAGATTTTCATTTAGTTGATGAATTGATAGGTGTTAAAAAATTTAAAAACATGATTAATTTTAATACCTTTCCATCACTAGAGGCTCAAATTTCATCTATATCTGATGATATTGCTTATAATAACCATGACATACAAGATGGCATAAAAGCAAACTTATTTAGATTAGAAGAGTTAGT
>CABZTG010000027.1 GCA_902528645.1 uncultured Pelagibacteraceae bacterium
AGAAATTAAAGAATTTATCAATCAAATTGATAATTCAAATAATAATCCAATAGTCGGTGAAAGAGTGAAAAGATCAGAAAAATTAATTTTTAAAATTTGTTATCAATTGCATAAATTAATCACACTAACTTTTACTGGTAAATCAATTAAATTTGGAAACTATACATGCCTACCAAAAAGCACAGTTGAAAAAATGATTAAAGAAAAAGCTACCTGGAATAGTTTTTCAGGATCATTAAAAAAAATTGAAAATAATTTATTGCCAATACCATCTACTAGAGGCAGTAGATATTTTGGTCCATCGAAAATGAGTTTTTTTAATTTGATAAAACATTCGCTTTCAATTATGAGTGTTTTTAGAAAAACATTTTTAATTCGCTCAGGTTTATTTATCATTTTATATATTTTATTTATTAAGAGTAATGCTTCTTTGGTGACAGCATTGCCTCTGGTATTTTTGTTAATAGCTGTCTACTCAATTTCTAATTTAGCTTTAAGAGAAAATATGGCTGAATTTGAGAAAGCTTTATCTAACATAAACGATATAGAAAATATTAAATAGGTTTTATGAAAAAAATTTTTGTTACAATTTTTATAAGCATAATTTTTTTAGGATCATCGAATTTTCTTAACAAAGTTGATGCAAAAGAAATTACAAATCTTCAATGGAAAAAAAGTGTAGCAAAAGGCAAGAAGCTTTCTAAGTTCAGAGAAACTGTTACCTCTCCAGCTTTAGGGGAAAAAGCTTGGAAGATAACATTGCTACCTAGAGATTGCGGCAGGGATCAAGACGGTGATTATTCAGATTGTACAAATAATGGTAGAGATGCTGTGGTTGGACATGGAGGAGGAGATCGAGCCAGAAGTGAGTATTCAGCAAAACCAAGATATACAGGAGAGAAATGGATTTCAGTAAGTATTTTTATACCTAAAGATTTTAAAACAGTTGAACCAGTTAGCACTTCTCTTTTTCAGATTTATGAATGGGGAAATACCAATCAACAAAGACATCCTAGGATGATGCTTAGAGTTAAAAGAGGTAATTTAGAGCCCAGATATTTTGCTGTAAATGGAATGGACTCCCAAGGATTGATATATAAGAATTTAAAGATTGATGACATGAGAGATAAATGGACGACCATAATATTTCACACCAAAATGTCCAAAGATCCAGACAAAGGATTTATTAAGATGTATGTGGATGATGTACTCTATAATGATTATAAAGGCAGAACGGGTTATGGTGGCAAATTTTTTAATAAATTTGGAATTTATCATAGCTGGATTAGTAGATGGAACGATGAAGTCCATGGAGAGTACCCAACACAAGTTGTTTACTATGACAATCTTTTTAGAACCAGTAGTAAAGAAAAACTTTTAAAACTAATACAGAATTAGCCAAGTTAGTTTAAATTTAAATCACTAAAAAAACCACTTAACTTGTTTTTAGAAGAAACTAGTTGTCTCTTCATTTGAGACCAAGACTCTATTTGAAATTCTTTTGTTTTTTTCCATTCATTTTTTCCAAAATTTGAGATTTTTTTAGGCATATTCACAATTGTATCCTTTAGTTCATTAGTTGTAATTTTCTTCTCTTCAGCAAGCGCTTTGGTTGATAGAATTAAAAATAAAACTAAAGTTAACCTTTTCATATTAAACACTCCTTTCGATGTTAGATTAAATTATATTCAAGCAAAACCATTGTTCTCCAACCATTTTTCTCTTTGAGAACTTTTTTAGATATTATTTTATAACCAGAGATTGTTGCTTCTTCTAATATATTTTCAGCAGTCATTTCATAAGATTTATCTATGCCCTTTTTATTATCTTTATGAATGATTTTTTCATTTTTGATAAGACTATGTTGAGTAATATCAGCAATTTTAAGTTTACTATCCATAATCGCTTTTTGCTCACTAATCGTTAAATCTTTTGACCATCCTTGACCACACATACGAATTACTTTGTCGGTAGATTTATTCTTTTCACACCAAATATTAGTAAACTTCATTAAATCATTTGGTGAAGAAATATTTTTCTTATTTTTTACATATGTATTTGAGCAATTACTTACCATCAACCCAATTAGCATTATTAGTATTATTCTCATTTTATCCTCCTATATACTTTCCATCATTGTCATTACTACTAAGATTAAGCTATTCTCAAACTTAGGATCTGTTAAAAATCTTATAAAAAAACTCTCTTTTTCCTTACATGTGTAATGTTCTTTTTTATTGATCAAGACATCATTCACAACGTCAGCTTCAGCATAATATTTACATTCTGCAGCAACTGGCTGTGTCATTAAGAATATCACAATCAATAATCTTTTTACCATGTGAGCTCCTTTTTTTTCTGACTTAGTTCAAATTGAATCTGATTTAAAATTGCGTCCATTAAAATAAAAAATGCCTGATGCACCTCTTGTTCAAAAATTTTTTTCTGACAAGTTGAGTTACATTCAGTTAACACGTGAGCTATTGTTTGTTGATAATATTCATTAGATTTACCAAAAGCATGGCTAGTAAATGCTAAGAAAAATAAAAAAACTGTAATTTTAATAAACTTCAAATTCACCTTCCTCTTTAGTTACTTCAATTAATTTCCTCCTTATTTTTGAGCAATAATCATTAAATTCCTTATCTGACATATCTTTTAATTCTTGCTCAGAAGGCTTTTCTAGAAAATCATTTTTTTGGATAGACACAAATAATATGTAAGCACATTTGTGTTTTTTTTTAGTGAAATTTCATTACAAAAATTTCACTTTTATGAAATGCTGGGAATTTGAAGCTCAGAATAGAAATCATCATATTTTTTTCTACAAAAGAAAACCTCCTTTAGAAAATCTTCATTTATTTCATTTAAAATATTATGATAAATTTCATTTAATTTTTTTCCGTAAGCTGATTTTTTTGATGGAAGTATTAGTTCATCAGGCTCTCCACCTTTCCCAGAATTTGTATCATTAATGTACAATTCTAAAGCTTTAATTATTTGATGCTTTGCACTTTCAGGAAACGTTGCATCGGGATGATTATGTAAATTTTTATAAGGTCTCTTACTTTTCCAATTAAAATCTTTAATAAATCTCTCTAATCCTTCATCAATAAAGGCTTTTGGGTAATACTCAGTAGCATGCATACCTGGTGATAAAATTAATGGAATTTCCTCAAAATCTTTATCGTTTATTTGTTGTCCATTAAATGGATTGCGATAAATTTTTTTTACAGCATTTCTCCATCTCTCCTCTTTCCAAAAAGTTTTTCCAGTAAAATGATACATCAAACCATTAAAAATAAATTTTGATAAGTCTTTAGTTAACTGAAAATAAAAGGGAATTCTTATTCTTCTATATTCTAACCTGTATATTTCCTGCATCTTAATCTTGTCAGAGTGCATATGTTGAGCACTATTGAAATGTTTTTCTCCATCATATTCAAAAATTATACCTTTAATTTCCTTTTCTTTTTTTGTCTCACTATCAAATGCGGTAGCATCTTTTAAATTAATCAAAAAGTCAGGCGATATACTCCAATATTTAGAGTTTTTTAATTTTTTTCTTATAATTATTTTCTCATCCGGAAAAAATTCTTTTAATGCTTTTTCAAATGCTTTTTCACTTAGTTCATGTTTTTTTCCAGTGTTCCACCAAACTTTATTAATTTCATTGACATATAATCTATTAGGATATTTGGCTTTGGTGAGATTGAAATTAGGAAATTTTTTTTTAATTTTTTTTATTTTTTTATTAAATTCTATTTTTTCCATGATAATGATACAATTATGCAGACCAAACTATTTTATTGTTTTCATCTACAATTTTAATTTCGTCACGCTCTGTATTAGTACAATGACTTTTGGCTTCATAATTCATTACAATATCATCGTTGTAATCTTCGTCTCCTAAAATAGTCCATAACTCATCTAGATCTTTTGCTTCGTATTCTAATGTATCTTCTGCAACTTTGTTTTCACTTTCGTCCTCATAAAAAGAACTATATTTGAATGTAACCATGTATTTCATTATTTTATAGATATCTTAAGTTTTGCAATTTTTTCTTCAAGTTCAATTATTGATTTATTTATAAGATCCTTCTCTTTTTTACTTAAATCTTTTCCAAGAGCACTATCAGGGTTCATTGCTTCTTGCACTACATCCATTAGATCCCCAACCCTACCACCAACTTTTAATAATGTGTTCTCTAGATTCTCGAATGAATTAACTTTTTTAAATTCTTCATCTAACATAATTTGAAAATTATCCATTAAAGGTGTACCTAAAGAATTTCTCTGCATTATAATATCAAGTTTTATTGCATCGCTTAAATATAAGTTATGATCTTTATCATCAGGGTCACTACATTTCCTGAAATGTGAAATAGATTTATTAGTAAGATTTTTTACTTCATCCTCATTAAGTTTACTGATCATATTTGATAAAACATTTTCAATACTTAATGGATTTCGTATTTTGGTCATTTATTAAATATAATTTAACTATCTTTTTGAAGTTCAGCTTGTCGATTTTCATGTTCTTCAAAACAATATTGCAGGATTTCTCCTTTATGTTTGAAACCGATTACAACCTCTACAAGTTTAGATGAAAAGTCCAAAGCTTTTTTAAAATCAGGGTATTTATCTAAATCAATCTCCATGCTGGCTACGTAACATAATAAAAATGTATCTGCTTCATCCCCAGGCACTGCCTCAAAATTAATAATCTTAACATCTTCAAAATCTTTTTTGTCGTGATGTAAATATTTATAATCCTCACCATCAAAATCACATCTGATATAATCTATAAAAGGCTCAGTTTCAGTAATTTTAAGTTTTTCATTAGTCCAAAGTATTGTATTGGCTTGTGAGGCGTGGTTATAATCTACGAAATATCTAGCCATTAGTATTTAATTTTAATTGATTTATTAAATATAACAATTTAAATTTTTATTAAAAAAAATGAGCACTAAAGATCTAATAGCTTCAAATAAAGATCCAAATACAAAAAAAATTTTTAAATTAGCAGAAGAAACGATTAGAAGAATAACGCAACTTCATTTAAATAATCCGAAAATAAAAGTGGAATTAGATTATTGGGATTGGGATGGAGGAGTATTGGGTGAGCAAGACTCTGGAGATCCAGATGGATATTTGTATTGCAGGGTAGATGACAAGACAATATCAAATAAAGAAAGAGATGATATTATTAACAAAAAAGGTGAGGCTTGGACTGATAGATTAGCCGAGGTTTTTCAAGATGAAAATAACAAAAAAAAGGTAACAAAAGAATTCCAAAAATATATTGATTGTGAAGGTGACTATTCAGGAGCGGGTTACGCAATTATTCTAAATGGCAAACTAGCTTATTAAATTTTTCTATGAATTACAGATCCCTTGTTTGGTATTCATCTCTTGCTATAGGTGAAGAAAAAAATAATTTTGTTGGGAGCTTTTTAAAAAAAAGTTGCGAATTACTAAATGAAGAGATTAACGAAGAAATAAAAAGAAAAAAATTACCATTTAATTTTGGTATAGACTTTCTTCATATTCAAAGAGGCGAAGATGGCCTTAATCAATTATCAAACAAATTTAATGAAATAAATGATTCTTTCTTTACCAATGGGCATTCAATAAATAAATATAATCCCTCAATAATCGACAAAATAAAAGATAAGAGTTTTTTTTATTTTCCACAAAACATAACTACAACAGGATTAAAAGATTTGGATCCTAATATTACAAAGAGAATATTCAAAGTCTCAAGAGCTGATCAACCAGCTAAATTAAAATTTATCGATAATGAAATTCAAAATCATTCCTCAAGTAAAATTTATTTTTTTCATCAAGAATTAAGATTGGCTGAAAAGATGCTTGAAAATCATAGTAATGATAAGAATTTTAATAGTTTTTCTTTTAAGGATTTTGATGAAACAAAAGCTGATGAAAAGGTAAAAACTATTCTAAAAGATTTAAAACCAGATGATTTGATAGTTTTAGATCTTAATTTAAGCAGATTTAAATACGTATTCAATTATTTGCTAAACAACAATCTTAAAAATAAAGTTATCAGTACATTTGGTTCAATAGAGAATAGATTTGAAAAAATAACATTTAACTTAATTCAATTAGTAGGTAATCATGGGATTCCATCCGTTTCAATTGAAGATCTTATGTCAAAAATTTATGGTGAAAATGTTTCACCCACCGATAAAGCGTTATTACTTGATAGTACATTTAGACTTGAAATTCCTATTATTGCATTTCAGGCTTTAAAAAAATGTTATTCCATTAATTCTGAGGAAATTGATGACGATAAAATTTTAGAGACTATTTTATCTTTTAATAATGAAAGTGATGTGTTTGTTGGAAAAAGAATCCAATATGGATTTAATCAAAACAATGAAAATATTTTAAAAGAAAATTATGCCTATTCATTTCCAAACTCACTGCAAAATGAGAAATATAAAATACCAAAAATTCTTTATCCAACCCAGTATTGTACTGTAAATGGTGAAATTAAAAAATTCAGCACTGTTTATAATTATGTTGATGTACTGCGAGTAACAAATATAAATATTCAAGAAAAAACTTGGACTGCTGAGTTTTATCTTGATTTAGTCTCGCAATCAGACAATCCCTTAGATCAAATTATATTTAATAACTTGTCATCCACCAATGATAAGTTTTCATCCAAAGAAATTTGGCGAAGAAAAGATGATTTAGATTATAATACCGTTAGATACTATATAGTTGCTAATTTTGATTTCTTAGCGATTGCTGACAATTATCCATTTGATTGGCAAAGTTTATATATTTCAATGACTTTAAAAGATAACTCAGAGCATATCTTGCAACCTATTCCTTTAGAGTTGGTGGATGATGAGTTTGAAATCAACGAATGGAATATCGAAAATGCTTTCTCTGGAATAAAATATAAAAAGAATTTTTTATATAAAGATACTGACCTAAAAAAAACAGTTACGGTAAATAGCGAGAATAGATTAGGCTGGATTGTAAAAAGAAAGAATACTGCAACGTTATTTAAAATTGGAATTCCAATGTTTTTCCTAATTTTTCTTGTGTATTATTCAGTATTTTTAGGTTTTGATCAATCAGGTGAAAGTATTGGAATTTTAACAACTACTTTTTTATCCGCGATTGCACTTTATTTTTCTGTAGAAAAACCTGAGCCAAAAAAACTGACGATTATAGATATTATATTTATTTGGTTTTATATTGTTAATGGATTTACCATCACCGCATTTAGTTTATCCTCATTAATTACAGAAAAAATTCATTATTATACAAGTGGTGCACTAAAATTTTTGATCCCTTTATCACTCGTTTCTATTGCAGTATATTTGTCAAAAAGAGTTAAGAATAATAGAAAAGATATTATATTGGATAGAGATTTGTAAGTATGAATATTTCAAGAATAACTTATTTTAATATTGGAAATTCAGCAGAAGAAGGCCAAGATTTTTTTGATGTTCTTAAACCAGGTTTTGCAATTTTTTATGGTGAAGAAGAAATTGCTTTAGTAAAATTCCACAGTTTAAATAAAAGTTATAAATTAGAAATTAAACCAGAAGATTATGAATGGTGGGAAGATGCCGCAAAACATATAATGGAGGTGAATAAATTAGATACAAGTATAAATTTTTTAGCTGGCTTAATTAAATCTACAGACCAAGAAGATAATGATGGCATGGTTGATTTTAACAATGAGGATATACAATTAACTTTTGATTATGACAATGTTAATAGTAAATTATTTGATGTCGGTCTATTTTGCATGAAGCAAGAGGCGAAAGTAAGAAACTTTCCAAATCAAGATAGACTTATTTTGGAAAATGATAAAATAATTTTAGGCAAAGATAAAATAAATATTTTAGACTTATTTGGGTCTATAGATGAATACGATTCTTTAATGGCTTATGTGAGTTAATAGATATTAATTTTTTTCTTTTAAATACTCCATTACTTCATTAATGAAACTTGATATCTCTAATTTTGTTCCATTTATAAAGTAACCATCATCAAACATACAAGCTAAAAAGAATTCACTGCCGTCACTAGCATCTACTGCTAATAAATCATAATTTTCAGTTGATGTACTTGTAACTACAGCGTCCATTTGAAAATCTTTTATATCAAATTTCAAATTTTTATTATCACCTTTAATTTGCAAATTGTGAGAAGAATTATTGTAATAATAATAATATACAATTTTTATTTTTTTTTCTGAGGGCTCATCAATTAGATTACCTAAATTATTAATTGAGATGGATAAACCTTTATCGCTTTCATCATAGCTTTCTATTGAGTAATATTTTTCATTTAGATTTTGTTTATTATCATAGTCAATACTTCCCAAAATCATATGGGCGGTTGATGAACTTTCACCACCTTCAATTACTTCATTTATAATATTTTGTAATTTGTCATTTGCAGAAACATCTGACTCCTTAAATTCCATATCGAAGAAAGTTAATTCTCTTGAAACCAAAGTAATTTCACTCATTTATATTATTATTTGTATTTTAAGAATTTTATTTTTTCAAGATTAGAATATAATGAAAATTTTATAAGATATAAAAAGTGGATAAAGAATTAATAAAAAAAGGTTTTAGGACAAGAAAAAACTCATTCTATCAAAAAGGATCTAATGAGCCTTTCACTATAAGTAGATCAAAGTTCAGTAATTTTATTGATTGTAAAAGATGTTTTTATTTAGATCGAGTAAAAGGTTTAAAAGAACCCAGCATGCCTGGTTGGGCACTAAATACTGCTGTAGATGAATTGTTAAAAAAAGAGTTTGATTATCATCGAAAAAAAAAATCTGCCCATCCTATTATGAAAGAATATAAATTAAACTTTATACCTTTTGATCACAAAGATATTGATAAGTGGAGACAATCATTATCAAGTGGTATTTCATATTTAGATAAAGATACTAATTTAATTATCAAAGGGGGTATAGATGATGTTTGGTTTGACCTTGATAGTAAAAAGTTAGTAGTTGTTGATTACAAGGCTCAATCAAATAGTAATCCTGTTGAACCAGTTTCTTATTTAGAAAATCAATATCATCAAAGTTATAAAAGACAAATGGATATATATGTTCACATATTGAGGAATATGAAATTTGATGTATCTGATAGATCTTACTTCCTTGTTTGTAATGGAGAAAAAACACCAGAAAAATTTGATAAGAAAATTGAATTTACTACTACCTTAATTCCCTATGATACTGATACCTCTTGGGTTTCCTCTAAAATTTTAGAAATGAAAAAAACATTGGAAAGCTCAAAAATACCTGAATATAATATTAATTGTGAAAGCTGCATTTATTTAGCAAGCTCTAAAACAATATGACTTACAAAGAATTAATTGAAGAGTGTAAAAAGAGAGGTTTTACGCTTGTAGATGATAATGGAAAGTTTTCTGTTTTAGATAAAAAAGGTAAAGAGTTTCCACTAAATTCTGAGGACATGAAAAAGTACAAATCTGGTAAAGAAGAAGTGCCACCTTATTTTTTAGAATTTTTGGATGTGTTGTA
>CABZTG010000028.1 GCA_902528645.1 uncultured Pelagibacteraceae bacterium
ATTTGAAATATTGCCAGCTGGCGCGGTTGTAGGAGTTAAAGAAACTCTAGATGCTGTTGATAAAGGTTTGATTGATTGTGGTTTCGCATGGACTCACTATTGGTCAGGTGATCACCCTGCTGCAATGTTATTTGGTTCGCCAGTAGCTGGTGGTGGAGTAGGTATCGACAATATCGCATTCCTATCATGGTTCCAATATGGTGGTGGTAAAGAGTTATACGACCAACTTTGGAAAGAAATGGGAAGAGACATTAAAGGATTTATGATTCAACCAGTTGGCCCAGAAGCTTTAGGTTGGTTTCCAAAACCAATTAAAGATATGGCTGACTTTAGAAAATATAAGTTCAGAACTCCTCCAGGAATTCCAGGACAAACTTATAAAGACATTGGTATAGCATCTGTTGCAATGGGTGGTGGAGATATTCTTCCAGCTCTTGAAGCAGGAACTATCGATGCTGCTGAGTGGTGTTGTCCAAAACCAGACTTAACATTTGGTTTTCAAAAAGTGTTAAAGCACTATTACTTACAAGGTTTACACCAAGTAGTCGTAAATGCTGACTTTTATATTACTGGAAAAACATACAATGCTATGAGTGCTCATGAGAAAAAGTCACTTGAAGTAGCTGCTAATGCTTCATTAGCAAAATCTTTAAGTTACAGAATCTATGAGAATGGTAAAGCTTTAAGAGAGCTAACTACTAAACATGGAGTAATTCTAGAAGATACACCTTCAGATTATTTCACAGAATATATGGCTGCAGCAAAAGCATCTTTAAATAAGAATGCTAAAGATAATAAATTTTTTAACGAAGTTTACACTTCAATGAAAAATTTTGCTGATGTTGCTGTTCCTTTCTGGAGTGGTGCTCAAATGTCAAATGCTAAGCTAGGAATGGCTCACGCAGCAACATTAAAGTAATCAGTAATCAATCTTGATTTTTTAGAGCGGACTTAAAAAGTCCGCTCTAATTTTTTTAACTAAAATTTTATGGCAGACGAACCTGGTAAACTAGATATCTCTGATGAAATGATTGCCGAAAGGCGAGGTGGATCAAGTAAAATGCCAACAGATATGCCATCATGGATGGCTAAATCTATTGTTAATATTGATAAATTTAGTAAGTGGATTGGTAGTATTGTTTGTTGGATACTGATGCCACTCATTTTTGCAATGACCTATGAAGTTCTTGCAAGAAAATTATTTTTAGCACCAACAATTTGGGCTTACGACATAAGCCGTTTTCTTTATGGCGCATTATTTATGCTTGGTGCAGGATATGCTCTTTCTAGAGGAGTGCATATAAGAGCAGATTTTTTATACAGAAATTTTAAAACTAAAACACAAGGTCTTATTGATTTCTGGTTATATCTTTTATTTTATTTTCCAGGACTAATTGTTTTTCTTTATATGACTATAGGTTTTGTTGAAGAGTCAATAAGAAGGGGTGAACGAGGGATGGATACTACTTGGATGCCTTATATGTGGCCTATTAAAACATGTTTGTTACTTGGAATTATTTTTTTATTAATTCAAGGTTTTTCAGAATTACTAAAAAGTTATTGGGCAGCTAAAAAAGGTGAGTGGCCAGGAGAGAAAAAATGATAGCAGAATTCATTGATCCGGCTATTTTAGGTTTCATTTTAGTTGGCGTGATGCTATTTGCAATATTTATAGGATTTCCCATTTCATTCACTTTAATATTTCTAGGATTTGTATTTGGTTATCTTGGGTTTGGAAAATTAGTTTTTTATTTAATGACCCTTCAATTTTCAATGGTCATGACCGAACAAACGCTCGCCGCCGTCCCACTCTTTGTTTTTATGGGTATTATGATGGAACAAGCTGGATTGATGGAAAGATTGTTTTCAGCATTTCAAATGATGCTAGCGAAAGTTAAGGGTTCTTTATATTACGCAGTTTTATTCGTTTCAGTTATATTCGCGGCAGCAACAGGAATTGTTGGTGCATCAGTGACAATTCTTGGAATTATGGCTGCGAAGTCAATGAATAGATCTGGTTATGATGTAAAACTTGCAGCTGGCACTATTACTGCTGGTGGTACTTTAGGAATTTTAATTCCACCAAGCATTATGCTTGTTGTAATGGGACCTATTATGGAAATTCCAGTTATAGATTTGTTTGCAGCTGCAATCTTACCAGGAATTCTTCTAGCTAGTTTGTATGCAGCTTACACAACAATCAGATGCATGATTAATCCAAAACTTGGACCTGTTTTACCTGATGATATGAGGGCCGCAAGCATGAAAGAAGTATGGATAGAATTTTTCTTAGGTTTAGTTCCTCCAGCCGCTTTAGTATTTGCTGCATTAGGTAGTATTTTATTTGGATTTGCAACTCCAACAGAAGCAGCAGGTTGTGGAGCTATGGGTGCTTTATTACTTTCATTAGCTTATAAAAAATTAACTCTTTCAAAACTTCAAGAAGCATTAGTGAAAACATTAGAGATTACTGCTTTAATAATGGTATTAGTTGCAGCATCAAATTTTTTTGGTGCAGTTTTTGCAAGATTAGGAACTCCAACTCTTTTAACTGAGTTTTTATTGGGCTTAGAAATGAACAAGTATTTAATTCTAGCTATGATAATGGTAATGATTTTTTTATTGGGTTGGCCATTAGAATGGGTACCGATTGTAATGATTATTATTCCAATAATTTTACCACTAGTAGAGGCATTAGGATTTAATTTAACTTGGTTTGCAATTTTAGTTGCCGTTAATTTACAAACCGCCTGGCTCTCACCTCCGGTAGCACTCTCAGCTTATTTTTTAAAAGGAGTTGTTCCTGAATGGGATTTAAAAGATATTTACTATGGAATGATGCAGTTTATGGTTCTTCAAGTAATTGGATTAGTTTTGATCATTATATTTCCTAAAATTGCACTTTGGTTACCAACTCTCTTATATGGACAGTAGAATATTAAAGTTTTATATTGTTTAAGTGAGTCAGCAAAAAACAAAAAAAACTCTCATTAACTGGGATTTAGTAACTGTAAACCCTAACAATAAAACTTGGGACTGGAAGGACTTATTTTGTTTTTGGGGGGTTAATATACAAAGTGTTATTGGATTAACTAAAAAAGTTACAGTTGGAATTAGTGGTGATGCAAAATTAGTGGCAACGCAGATTTTAGAAAAATTATCATCAAATGCAGGTGATACGGATAGACAAAAAAGAAAAGATTTAATTCATCAAACAAAATCAGCATGGTTACAAAAATTATCAAGTTTAGATCACGAGGATGATGATGAGGGAACAGTTTGGAATAAAGAAGCTAGAGAAAGAGACGCAGATAGAATGTCACCAAGACAAGCTTGGAGAGCTATTCAAGCTGGTATGCCTGAGGATGTAATTATATCAAGTGATATTGGAAATAACTGCGCAATAGGAAATGCCTATCCAACATTTGAAAAGCCAAGAAAATATTTAGCGCCAGGTTTATTTGGTCCCTGCGGCTATGGTTTTCCATCAATACTTGGTGCCAAAATTGGATGTCCAGATACACCTGTAATTGGTTTTGCGGGAGATGGAGCATTTGGAATAAGCATGAACGAAATGAGCTCTTGTGCAAGAGAGGAGTGGCCTGCAATTACAATGGTAATTTTTAGAAACTACCAATGGGGTGCTGAAAAAAGAAATACAACTCTTTGGTTTGATAATAATTTTGTTGGTACAGAACTTGATCCAGAATTAAGTTTTGCAAAAGTAGCAGAGGCTTGCGGTTTAAAAGGTGTTACTGTTAAAACTATGGAAGAGACTACGGCTGCCATTAAACAATCTTGTGAGGATCAAAAGAAAGGTATTACAACATTTATTGAAGTGATATTAAATCAAGAATTAGGTGAACCTTTTAGAAGAGATGCCATGAAAAAACCAGTGAGAGTAGCTGGTATTAAAAAAGAGGACATGAAGAAACAGCCTTCTTTAAATTCGTAAGTTTTAATTATAAAGAATTCACTAAAAATCTATTTATGGCTGCCTATTTTGGCAAATTCCTCTAATTCTTTATTTAATTGTTTTTTTGATGATAAAAAACTGCATTTATATTGTTCTCCACCTTTAGTGTGGTTTAAAATTAAATTATTTTTATTTATTTCACCCACATATCTTATTTCAATAATATTTGATTTTATCTCTTCATAGTTCAAATTAAGAAACTTGATTTCGTCTGTTTTATCTATGAAATAACTTTGTACGTTATCTAAATCTTTAAAAAAAAAGTAAAATGGATAGCCTCTTGCGGTTTCTTTTTTAACTTCACATTTCATAGACCTTCCCACTATTTCATTACCAAAAGAATTTGAAGAAAATATCACGCAAACTAATATTAGAAAAAGTTTTTTCATTCTATAAATTCATATCAGGCCAGTCTTTGTCATTATATCTATCAAGTTCTTTTTTTGTGATTGGTCTAAACAATATCCACCCAATAACAATTACTAAAGCCAGTAGTATTAATGTTTGCATGATTTAATTTATTACAGACATAGGATCTAGTCTAGTCTGAAACCAATTCACTCTAAAATCTAGATGTGGACCTGTTGATCTTCCTGTTGAACCTACAGTTCCAATGATATCTCCTTGATTAATTTTATCTCCTACAGACACCATTACATTTTCAAGATGTGAATAAATAGTTGAGATGCCATGACCATGATCCATAATTATTGTTCCACCCGTATAATAAAGATCATCTTCTGCCATAGTAACAACACCTGATCCAGATGACTTGATCATAGTTCCTTGTTTGGCAGCAATATCAATTCCATAATGAGGCCATTTAGGCTTACCATTTAAAATTCTTTGGCTTCCATAAACACCACTAATGATACCTTCAACTGGCATAATAAATTGATTTTTGAAAAAAGGTAAATCTGAGTTAATTGCTCTTGCTTCACCTATTTTATTATTTTCTTCTTTTATTCTTTTGTAAACAGACTCAGGAGGCGTGACTTTACTTTCTTCCAAACCATCTATTCTTTGAATATTATATTTTCTTTTAAGAACTTTCTTTATTATTTTATCTTTTTTTCCGTTAATAATTTTTGTAATTGTTAAATCAAATTTTCTATCTCTATCTAGACCAAAAACAAAAAAACCATCCTCTGATACTTTTACTTGTTTTTTGTCTATTATAATTTTTGCTGTTGGATCAGTCTGCCCAATAATAAAGTGCCCTTGTAAAAATTTTCCGGTAAATTCTATTGCTATTGAATGCGTTGGTAAAAAACAAAAAATTAAAAGAAATAATCTAGTTACTATCTTGCAGTCCATCCACCATCAACCAATAATGAAGTTCCTGTAATCATTGCTGCAGCATCAGAGGCAAGAAAAACAGCTGCACTTGAAACATCAGAAAGTTCAGCAAATTTTCCCAACGGAATATTTCCCAATACTTCTTTTTTAAATTTTTTACTTTTAAGAAATTTTTTTGTCATTGGAGTAACTACAAATGTAGGACAAACTGTATTTACTCGTATGTTGTATTTAGCAAGATCAATAGACATACCTTTTGTTAATCCTTCTAAACCAAATTTTGTCATGTTGTAAACGCTTCGAATAGGACCCCCTACATGACCCATTTGTGATGACATGTTAACAATTGAGCCACCAATTTTTTTTCTATTTTTTGACTTTATCATCTTAAGAGCACACAGCTGAGCAAGGTTAAAAGTTGCCATAGTATTAATCTTTACAAGATATTCCATGTTTTTAGTCTTCACTTTTGTAAAATGTTCAGGAATATTATTGCCTGCATTATTAATCAAAATATCTATTTTTGGTTGTTTGTTAATAATGCCTTTAATTTCATTATAATTTGTGATGTCACATACATAAGATTTACATTTTGACTTTAATTTTTTAATCTTTTTTGAAACTTCATCTAAATCTTTTTTAGTTCTACTAATTATAATCAAATTTGCTCCAGCTTCCGCAAGTGCTATCGCACAAGCTCTGCCAAGCCCTTTGCCAGCACCAGTGACAACTGCAGTTTTATTCTTTAAGTTATAATTTTTTAAATACATTATAAAAACAATATTTTAATATCTGTGTAAATCAACTCAATAGCAACAATTAATATTGCAATCAAACCTGCCCAAGCAATCCATTTATACTTCTTAATCCAATTTGATATTAAAGTTGCTGCGAATGCCATTAAGGCTATTGATAGAACTAAACCAAATACTAATAATCCATAATGATCTCCCGCTGCCCCTGCAACTCCTAAAACATTATCTAAGCTCATTGTAAAATCTGCTAAGAGGATCGTCCAAATAGCTTTGAAAAAACTAGAATTATCAACTTTTATATCATCATGATTTTCAGAGCCTTTAATGACATCTATATATAATTTGTAGACAATATAAAGAAGAAGCAATCCTCCAAAAAGCCTTAGTCCAGTTATTTGAAGTAAATATGCAGTCAGTAAAGTTAAAATAATTCTTAAAACAACTGCACCACCAATTCCAAAAATAATAATTTTTCTTCTTTGCTCTAAAGGAAATTTTGATGCAACCATACCAATTATTATTGCATTGTCTCCTGCAAGAACTAAATCGATTAAAATAATTTGAGTTAATATGGTTAATTGTTCTGGTGTAAATAATTCAGCAAACATCAATGGGTAAGTATCATATCAGCACCTTTTTCTGCAATCATTATTGTAGGTGCATTGGTATTACCTGATGTAATATTTGGCATTATAGAAGCATCAATTACTCTTAAATTCTCAATTCCTTTTACTTTTAGTTTTTCATCAACTACAGCCATATCATCTTGACCCATTTTACATGTGCCAACCGGATGAAAAATTGTTTGTGCAAAATCTGAACCTGCTTTTACAAGTTCCTCATCATCATTAATGTCAATACCTGGTCTATATTCCTCAGGTTTATATTTTCTAAACGTTTCAGATTCCATGACAATTTTTCTTGTAAGTTTTAATCCTCTAGCTGCAATCATTCGGTCGTGATCGGTTGAGAGATAATTCATTTTTATTTTTGCATATGTTCTAGAGTCTTTATCTACAATACTCACATGGCCTCTACTTGTAGGTCTAATATTTGAAACGGTAGGTGTGAAAGCATGAAAATTATGATTTTTAGTTGCTCCTAGGGTGTCCATACTCATAGGTTGGACGTGCCATTGTAGATCTGGTAATTCTAATGAGGGATCACTTTTAGCAAACATACACATTTGGCTCGCTCCCATGGTCATTGGTCCACTTCGATTAAAAACATATTCCAGACCAATCATTAATTTTCCAAATAAACTATTAACCTTTTTATTAAGCGATTTAAGTCCTTGAATTTTATATATAGGTCTAAACATCAAGTGGTCTTGTAAATTTTCACCCACACCTTTTAATTCCTGTACTATATCTATACCTAAGTCTTTTAATTTTTGAGAATTTCCTATCCCAGAAGTCTGTAATATCTGAGGTGAACCTATTGAACCTGATGATAAAATTATTTCTTTATTACAAGTAAGTTTTTTAAGCTCATCACCTTGCCAGTATTCAATTCCTATTGCAGTTTTACCTTTGAAATTAATTTGTTTTACATGAGCATTAGTTATGGTTTTTAAATTTTGCCTGTTCTTTATTGGATTTAAATATCCAACTGATGTACTACATCTAAAGCCATCTTTCTCGGTAACTTGAAAATAACCACATCCATGATTGTTGCCTGTGTTAAAATCTTTTGTTTTGGGGATACCAAACTCTTCGGCAGCATTTTGAAATTCATTCAATAACGGTAATTGAATTCTTTGATCAGAAACTGATAGAGGCCCTCCAATACCATGAAATTCATCTTTTCCTCTCTCTTGGTTTTCTGCCTTTATAAAATACGGCAGAACATCATCCCAACCCCAACCAGTATTTCCTAATTGTCGCCAAATATCATAATCTCTGCTTTGCCCTCTAATATAAAGTAGTCCGTTGATGGAAGAGCTACCGCCTAATGTTTTACCTCTTGGATAACGAATTGATCTATTGTTCATTGAAGCATCAGGCTCGGTTTTATAACACCAATCAACAGAGGGATTGTGCATGGTTTTAAAATATCCAACAGGAATATGTATCCATGGATAATTATCTTTTCCACCAGCTTCAATTAATACGACTTTATTGTTTGGATTTTCAGAAAGTCTGTTTGCTAGAACACATCCTGCAGATCCTGCTCCAATAATTATGTAATCAAAATTTTCCATC
>CABZTG010000029.1 GCA_902528645.1 uncultured Pelagibacteraceae bacterium
GTCAGAGGAGAATATTATGATTTTGAAACTTAAAGATGGAGATGTTAAAATTGAATTATTTGAAGATGTAGCACCTAATCATGTTAAAAGAATTAAAGATTTAGCCAATAGCGGTAAATATGATAATGTTGTTTTTCACAGAGTTATTGATGGTTTCATGGCACAAACTGGTGATGTAAAATTTGGAAATTCATCATCAAGTGATTTTAATTTAAGAATGGCAGGGATGGGAGGTTCAGATTTACCAGACCTAAAACAAGAATTTAATAACTTACCTCATGATAGAGGAACTTTATCAATGGCTAGATCACAAGATCCAAATAGTGCAAATAGTCAATTTTTCATTTGTTTTAAACCTGCTCCTTTTCTAGATAACCAATATACAGTTTTTGGAAAAGTGATCGAGGGAATGGAATTTGTTGATAAAATTAAACGTGGTGATGAAAATAATAATGGTGCCGTCACAGACCCAGATAAAATAATTAGTTTTAAATCATTATAATATTTAATGGCATTAAAAGAATTTGCCTTTAAATTATTGAACAAAGATGGCTATGCAAGAGAAGGAATTATAGAAACGCATAGAGGTATTATTAGAACTCCTGCTTTTATGCCAGTTGGAACTCAGGCAACTGTAAAAGCTTGTACGATCGATGATATTAAAAAAACTGGCTCAGACATAATATTAGCTAATACATATCATTTAATGATCCGTCCAGGAGTTGAACGAATTCAAAATGCAGGAGGATTACATTCTTTTATGAATTGTGATTTACCAATACTTACTGATTCAGGTGGTTTTCAAGTGATGTCTCTTTCAAAACTAAATAAAATAGATCGTGAAAAAGGTGCAATTTTTAATTCTCATGTGGATGGAAAAAAATTTTATTTGAGCCCTGAAGAAAGTATTAAAATTCAACTTGGCTTGAACTCAGATATTGTAATGATTATGGATGAATGTCCAAAAAAAACAGATGACTATGAACTTATCAAAAAATCAATGGAGTTGTCATTATATTGGGCTGATAGATCAAAAAAAGCATTTGGAAAAAATCCTCATAAAGCTCTTTTTGGTATAGTCCAAGGAGGTCTTTTTAAAGATTTGAGACTTTTATCTCTAAAAGGTTTATTAAATCTTAATTTCGATGGATATGCCATTGGTGGTCTTGCAGTTGGTGAAACACAAGAAGAAATGTTTAAAGTTTTAGACGATATTAAGGAAGAACTTCCAGAAAATAAACCGCATTACTTAATGGGTGTAGGCACACCATCTGACATTTTAGGTGCGGTTAAAAGAGGTATAGATATGTTTGATTGTGTGATGCCAACTAGGTCTGGCAGAACAGGTTTGGCTTTTACATGGAATGGAAGAATAAATATTAAAAATCATAAATATCAAAATGATAACTCACCCCTGGATGAAAAATGTAAGAATTTAAGTTTAAATAAATATTCCAAAAATTATTTGAATCATTTATTTAATACCAATGAAATATTGGGATCGATGCTTTTGACACTTAATAACATCAACTTTTATCAAGAATTAATGACTGAAATTAGAAAAAATATTCAAAAAGGCACTTTTAATGAATTTCATGATAAATACATAGATAAGTTGTGATAAAGAAACTATATGTCTCATCAATTCCTATTTGAAATATTAAAATAAATATGTATATACGATGTAATTTTGGGCCGTTAGCTCAGTTGGTAGAGCAATTCCCTTTTAAGGAATGGGTCGATGGTTCGAGTCCATCACGGCTCACCATTAATTAACATTTATATTTTAATTGGTGGGTAATCTAAAATAATACTATTTGTCCACTCGTTTATTTTTTTTATTCTATTTTCAGCAGAAGGGTGTGTACTAAGAAATTCGGCCTGTCTTTTACCTTTATTAAATTTTTTCATTCTTTCCCAAATTTTAGGCGTTTCTCTGATATCATAACCTGATAAAGAAGCAAAAATCATACCCAGGTAGTCTGCTTCACTCTCCTGTTTTCTGTTAAAAGGATTCATTATCCCTAATTGAGAAATCATACCCACAGTATTCATACCAGTTGTTCTGTTGACTTGGGACAATTTTCCACCAGACAAGATATCGATCACATTTGTTCCTACATTAACCATGACGCCTCTGCTAGCACGTTCCACAGAATGTTTTGCTACAGCATGCGCAATTTCGTGACCCATAACGGCAGCTAATCCATCTGTATTTTTTGTAACTTCTAATATACCAGAAAAAACTGCAATTTTACCTCCTGGCATACAAAAAGCATTTCTTACATTTTTCTTATCAATTAATATATATTCCCAGTCAAAATTAATAGTTGGATCACTTAGTTTTGATTGATAGAAATATTCTGCAATAGAATTTTCCATTTTTTTACCAATTTCTTTTATTTGGTTTAGTTTTGAACCAGTAATTAGTTTTTCTTTTTTCTTTATTTTTTCAAAAATTTGTGCTGCCTGAGCATTTAATTTTGATTCAGATATAAGTTTTATTTGTTTTCGATCAGTGATCGGTGCTGTAGCACAAGAATTAAGTGCCAAACTACAGCAAGAACAACCAACATAAGTTAAGAATTTTCTTCTATTCATTTTTAATTATCATTGATAATATATTTTAAAATGAATCTAAATAATAAAATATTAGTATTTTTATTTATTATTGCGATTTCTTTTGTAGTTTACTCGAGTTTTAAATAAATTTATGAAAAAGAATAAAAAAAAACGATCACTTACTCTTATTCTTAGAAATTATTTTATAACGGGTGTAGTGGTATTAATTCCTATTGGTTTTACTTTATATTTAAGTAAAATTTTAATAGGAATTTCTTCTAAAATAATTCCAGAAAATATAAATCCTAATAACTACTTACCTTTTGCAATACCTGGAATAGAGATAATTATTTCTGTAGCATTTATAACAATTGTTGGGGGATTATCATTATCCTTTTTAGGAAAACGAATTCTCAAACTTATTGACGATCTATTTAAAAGAATTCCTGTTTTAAGAACTATTTATTCGGCGATAGTTCAAATGACTGAGACATTTTCTAATAAAGATGACAATGATAAAAAAAGTGTTGTTTTAGTAGAATATCCAAGAAAAGGTGTTTGGGCTGTTGGATTTGCAACAAAAGAAAATAAAGGTGAAATGGCTGAAAAAACAAATAAAAAATTAATAAACGTATTTGTTCCAACTACACCAAATCCTACAAGTGGTTTTTTACTAATGTTTCCTATAGATGAAGTTATATATCTGAATATGACATTTGAAGAGGCATCCAAATTTATTGTTTCTGCAGGAACATCCACAGGTAAGAATTAAGCTATATCGTTAATTATATCTGCACGATCATATAATTTAATTAATGGTTTAAATCTCCCTATATCTTCTTTTTCATTTTCAATTCTTTTAATTTCTTTTTCAGCTAAAATAAAAAGATTATGATTATGTATTGGATCTGCCAATTTAAAGTTTTTTATTCCACTTTGTTTAAAACCAAGAATATCTCCAAAACCTCTTAATTTCATATCCTCTTCAGATATTTTAAATCCATCATTAGAGTCTTTTAATATATTAATTCTTTTTTTAGCATTTTCACTTAGATTTGACTTAAACATTAATATACATGAAGACTCTTTGTTGCCTCTTCCAACTCTACCTCTAAGTTGATGTAATTGAGACAAACCAAACTTATTTGCATTTTCTATTATAATTACATTTGCATTTGGAAAATCTATACCAACTTCAATGATAGTAGTTGAAACTAATATCTTAAATTCATTTTTTAAAAATTTGTTTAAGATTTTCTCTTTTTCCTCAATGGTTGTTTTTCCATGGAGTAAATAAACCTCATTTGGAAAAATTTTTTTTAAATATTCAGACTTTTTAACTGCTGAAGAATGATCAATCTTTTTTGACTCTTCTATAAGAGGGCATACCCAAAAAATTTGATTTCCAAGTTGGATTTCTTTCTTAATGAATTTAATAACATCCTCAATTTTATTTTCAATTTTACTATAAGTTTTAACAGGTTTTCGATTATTCGGTTTTTCTCGTATAATTGAAAGATCCATATCTCCGTAAATAGTCATTGTTAAAGTACGTGGAATTGGTGTTGCTGTCATTAAAAGAACATCACAATCTTTCCCAGCTTTATCAGATAATTTTTTTCTTTGACTAACTCCGAATTTATGTTGTTCATCAATTATTATTAAACCTAGTTTTTTGAATTCTACTTTTTTTTGAAACAAGGCATGTGTTCCAAAAATAATATCAATCTCTTTTTTAATAAGTTTATTTAAAATCTTTTTTTTGTCTTTGTATGATGATTTTCCAGAGACTAATTCTATATTAATGTTTTTTGGAAATATTTTTTTTGCTAATAAAAAATGCTGTCTTGCTAATATTTCAGTAGGAGCCATTACTGCCACTTGAAAATCAGAATTGATAGTATTGAGTGCAGATAACAATGCTACTATTGTTTTACCACTACCAACATCACCCTGGAGCAATCTGAACATCTTGTTGTCTGAGCACAAATCATCGTTAATCTCATTTAATGTTTTAGTTTGATCACTAGTTAAGGAAAAATCTAATTTAGATATTATTTCACTTTGTTTTTTAGTATTAAATTTTTTCTTTGTTTTTTTTATCTTTTTGATCTTTTTTCTAATTTCTGAATTAACCAAAAAAGTTGAAAAAATTTCATCAAAAGCGAGTCTTTGATAGAAATTTTCTTTAAACTTACCAATATTTTCTGGTTCATGTAATTTCTTGATAGAGTCATTCCAACCAATATTATCAAAATTTTTTAATATATCTTTTGAGTGCCACTCATCAATTTCTGGTAAATTTTGAATAATTTGTAATATTATTTTATTATAAACCTTTTCACTAATTCCCTCAGTTAATGAATAGCTATTATGCTTTTGTTTTATTAAAGATGAGTCTTCTGAAATATATTTAGGATTTGTTAATTGATATTTATTTCGAAAGTATTTAATTTTACCACTAATTGTTACTTCTTTTCCAATAGGTAGTATTTTTTTGATATATCCCTCGTAGCTGTTAAAAAAAACACAATCTATTTCACCAGTTTCATCTTTACATAAAACTCTATTTGGCAAGTTTCTTACTCTTGGAAATGAATATTTTTGAGGAATTATTGTTACAGTTTGCATTTCATCTATTTTTAAATCTTTGATTTTTGATGATAAACTTCTATCTGTATAGGATTTTGGTAATTTCCATAACAGATCAAAAATACTATTAATTTTTTTTCTTTTTAATAAATTTGACGTTTTTAGACCAACACCTTTTAGAGATTTTAAGTCAGATAATAAATATTCATAATTTCTTTTAATATCCATAAACTAATATTATATTCTTAATATGACCACTGATATAGACCAAATTAAAAAAAAGATTATATACAGATCAAATTATCGCGGTACGAAAGAAATGGATAAACTTTTAGGAGCTTTCACTAATAAATACTTAGATCGATTAAATGTTGAAGATTTAAATGAATTAATAAAACTTCTAGAAATAGATGATAACAATTTATACAATTTTTATAATGGTTTAAAAACCAATATAGAATTTGAGGATAATAAGATTAATAATTTATTTAAAAATTTTAAATATTAATAAATTTATGGCGGAGAGACTGGGATTCGAACCCAGGAAAGAGTTGCCCCTTTGCCGGTTTTCAAGACCGGTGCTTTCAACCACTCAGCCATCTCTCCGTGAGCTAGGTTTTATAAGTATAATTTATTAATTCAACAAAAAAACAGAACATTTTTTTTATAAAATTTTGTGTTTCGTTATAGTTTAGTTATAGTTATCTTATAAAATCCTATAATCTAATAAAGTTAGATTTAAAAATTATAATGAATACCTGGAAAGAAGATATCATTTTAGCTTTAAAAAATCTGAATGGTTGTGCTCATTTATCTGAAATTTATAAAGAAATTAGAAAAATTAGAAAAGAAAATTTAAACCCAACATTTGATAGAACTATTCGAAGAGAGCTAGAAACAAATTCATCTGATTCTGATGTCTTTAATAAAAAAGAAGATATCTTTTATATGGTTGAAGGAAAAGGAAAAGGTATATGGGGATTAAGAGATTATAAAAATAAATTTTATTGGGTTTCACAAAATAGAACTTTCAAAGTTGAAAGGAGAGATGGGTATTTATGGGCCCCATATGTAAATAAAAATAAAAAGGAATTATTTCATTGGAGCTCTCTTAAAAACTTGAGAAAAGGAGATATTGTATTTTCTCATTTTCGAGGAACAATTCCTTGTATATCTATAATTCAAAAAATCGCAGATGAAAATTTTGAAAGACCTAAAGAATTTTCAAAATCACTTCCTTGGATGAATAAAGGTAGAAAAGTTGACACAAAGTATATTGATATTGAACCATTAAAAATTACAAAACAACTTATTCTTCAAATTGAAAAATATAAGACTGATAAAAATTGGATTTATAATAGAAATTTTAAACATAATGAAATTTATTTATTACCAATCCCACTTCAAGTAGCAAAGATTTTATTAGATATAATTAAAAAAAATCAAAAAATATCTATTGAAGATATTAAAAATTTTGATGAAAATAAAGAAGTTGCTTTAAGCGAAATCAAGAATAAAAAAAGAAAATCATATGGACAAGGTTTTGGTTTAAGCTTCGCTGAAAGAAAAGCAATTGAAAATTATGCAATGTCTCTTGTGAGAAGAAAAATGGAAAAAAATAATTGGAATGTAAAAGATGTTAGCAGCTTGAAAGATAAAGGTTATGATTTATATATGGAAAAAAATAATGAAAAAATTCTTGCTGAAGTAAAGGGCACTACAGGAAGTGATGTAAGAGTAATTCTTACAAAAAATGAGGTAGCCGCAGCTAAATTGAATTACCCCAACGGAGCATTGTTTATAGTGTCGGGTATTTATCTAGACCGATCTTCCACTCCCCCCAAGGCATCATTGGGGAAAATAAGAGAAATATACAATTGGAAAATTAATAATGATAAACTGACTCCTATTAGTTATTATTATGATTTAAATTAATGAGTGATATTTTAACACCAGATAGAAAAACAAGATTAATCGCTACCCAAATAGAAGTAGATTTAAGGAGATGGATACAAAAAGAATTATTAATTAAAAAAAAATTTAAAGATCTAGTTGA
>CABZTG010000030.1 GCA_902528645.1 uncultured Pelagibacteraceae bacterium
TAAAAAAATATCAGATTTCCACATTAGAAGTGGTTGGCCGTTAGCATTTAGACAAACAGGAGAAATTCACAAAGTTCCAGAGGTCATGGTTAAAGCACAAGATCTCCAAGATTTAATATCGACCAATTGTAATGAAGTTGAAATGAAAAGATTTAACGACACTCATGAACTTGACTCATCAGTTACACTTAGTGGTTTAAGATTTAGGGCAAATTTTTACAAAACTATTAATGGACCAGCAGCAGTACTCAGAAGAGTTGAAAGTGTCATCCCAGAGATGGGACAATTTGATTTACCACCAGTTCTTTATGATATCATTGATATGCACAAAGGACTTGTATTGGTTACAGGACCAACAGGATCAGGAAAATCAACTACGCTTGCTGCAATTGTTAATGAAATTAATAAGACCCGGACTGCAAATATTATTACTGTAGAGGATCCAGTTGAATTTATTCACAAGGATGCAAAAAGCATTGTCTCTCATCGAGAGGTTGGAAAACAAACACAAACTTTTGCGAGTGCTTTAAAAGCGGCACTGCGAGAGGATCCTGATGTTATTCTAGTAGGAGAGATGAGAGATTTAGAAACAGTTTCTCTTGCATTAACAGCAGCAGAAACAGGTCACTTAGTTTTTGGCACACTACATACCAGTGGCGCACCAAATACAATTAATAGAATTATCGATGTATTCCCGCCTGAGCAACAGGCACAGATCAGAGCTCAAATTTCGACATCTTTAAAAATGGTAGTCACGCAAAGACTTCTTAAAACTAAAGATGGTCAAGGCCGTTGTGGTGCTTTCGAAGTGATGAAGTGTACAGCCCCAATTCAAAACTTAATCCGAGAAGCGAAAATTCATCAAATCCCAAGCATCATGCAAACAGCAGTAAAAGATGGAATGATTACAATGGCAAAATCATTAGAAGAATTAGTTAAAGCTGGAAAGATAGATGCTGGGGCAGGTAAAGAACAATAAAGGATTTAATCTTTTAGAATTAATTGTTGTCATTGCAATTGTTGGATTTATATCTGCAATTTCATATCCAAATTTTTCTTCATGGAATAAAGAAAGAAAAACCAGAGCTGCAGTTAAAGAGGTTGAAGCAATGATAAGAAACGCTATAGTTCAAACAGAAAGAGGTACTTTTGCTTATGTCCAAGTACTTTTTTCAAATACGGCGAACCATTTAAAAATAGAATCACGAGGCATGACTTTGGCAAGTTTAATAACTCGAATGAATAATGGCGAGAGCCCCTGGAATAAAGAAAAAAACAAAAGATGTAAAACGGATGCTGGAGATTTTGAAGAGGATAATAATTATTGGGACACTGATAATAAAAGCACAAGTAATGAGATAAAAAATGCTGTTTATGCTATTGAACTAAAGGATGTGTCTACAAATTTTTTTGGGGAAAGAGCAGCAGCAGTTTGTTTTGCAAAAAATGGCAAATTTTATGAAGGATCTGCGTCTCTTGCTTTTGACGCATCTACAGGTGTTCCTTTCAATTTTATAAATATTTGTAGGCGAGAAAGTTTTAACCCAGTTTGTGGAATAGCTATGCCGAGTGATGTTGACGGTGATATTTGTCCAGAGAAACCTGTAAATTCAGAAGGTAAGGTAATAGATGATGGTGAAGTAACAGTGAGTAGAGTTCATTGGAATAGATTTGGAAATGTTGTCACGAGCAGATATGTTAATGAATACGAGATAGACCCAGGTACTGGTGATAAGAAATGGGCGTGTGATGATGAAGCACCAAAATATGTTTATGATTAAAAAAAAGATGAATAAAAAAATATCTGGATTATCTCTTTTAGAGGCTTTGATATCAACTGCAATCGTTGGAATTGGTTTCGTTGCCATATTACAAATGACAAATTATTCAATTCAGTCTATTTACATTTCAGGTGAAAGAACCAAAGCCAATTATTTAACAAATGTAATTGCAGAAGATGTTATTGGTAATCAAGATATAAATACTACTGGTGATAATAATTTTTCGAATTTACTATCTCAAAGAGAGTTTAATTCAAATTTTTGTCAAAGCAATTCTGGAGGAACTAATAATAGTGGTGAAATTTACTCTGGAACAACAAATAATACAACTAATGTTGAAATAAAAACCAATAAGTGGAACGCTCTATTAAACAATAAAGATTATTTAAATTGTGCAGGCCGTAATGAAACAAGAAATTTCAGAGTGTTTAAAGTAGTCAGTAGGTGGAGTCAGGTAGATGGTTTAATCAATCCACAACAGACTGATATTGATAATAATGGTAGTCCAGATGAGCCTTATGTCATGGATGAAGTCATGTATATCGGAAGAGTACAATTTAATTTGAATAACGGAAAAAAAAGAAAATTTTTATATTTTCAAAGTGATTTTGAGTTAAAACAATGAAAAATCGAATTAAGTATATAGCGGGTCTTACTTTGATCGAAATCATGATTGGAATCGTTATTACTACAATCATGATGGCTGCCGTGTACACATCATATTCTGTTGTTAATCAATCATACTCACAAGTCAGTGATAAAGCCAAAATTAGTAGAGCAAGCAGAGATATAGTTACAATGTTAATGAGAGATGTGCGTATGGCAGGATTTAAATATTATGCTGGATCACATGAAATAGCTCAATATGCATCTAATACATCAACATGTAATAACGGTACTGGGATTGTTTTACCAAAAAATAGTTACTTATATTTTGATAATGGATTCAATAATCCTCAAGACAGTCATAATCCGTTAGTGATAAGAAAAAATACTTTGGGTTTTGGAATTGTCTCAGACGCTACTACTTCAGTATCGACCAACAATACTAATGTAACTGGATCTACTGCAAGCACCAGTAGTAACTGTTGTGATCAAATTCAAATTGTATATGAAGATTTTAATCAAAATGACCATGGTGACGGAGAACAAGCTTATAAAAGATATAGAATAACTTATTATGCATTGCCTAACGACTCAGGTGGTTTTGCCGCTTATAAAAGAGTAGAACATTATTTCCAACCAAGAAGTGGATGTGAATTATTCGAACAAGCAACTCCACCTCCACAAGATGACAGTGGAAATGATTCTCTTGGGGTTGGTAACCTGTTTAATTTAGAAAATCAATTTGGAGTTAATAGAGATCAAAGTGCCGGTGGTATAGTTGGGAGTGGGGTCAGTGATGACTCTGCAGATATAAATTCGATTAATAAAGGATTATGGCTTACTAATTGCAATGAGTGTACCCCTGGAGTGATGGTAAGAAATTATATCGATGACATGGAGTTTATACCTTTTGATAAAGATGGAAAGATAATACAAGACTCTGCTGGTAGATTTCCAGCTCCAGAACATAGTGGAATTAGAGATAGGCTTTTAGATATCAGAGGTGTGGATATACGACTTACTTGGGTATCAAAAGAGGATTTTTACAGAGAAGCAGCTACAACAGATAAGCCTAGAACAATTTTAGGATTGGGTGGTGAAGATAGAAATAATTTAATTGCTGATGGAAAAGATAAAAAATTAAGAGACTCAGTTGTTGTTACAGTTCATACGAGAAATATTGGAGAAACTTTTTAATGAAAAATAATAAACAAAAAGGATTTGCGATGGTTTTATCTTTAGTTTTATTATTAGCTATGTCGTTAATGGGAGGTGCTTTAATTGTGATAGCTTCATCTGATCATCAAAGTAATAATAGTAGTGATGAGTACCAGCAAACTTTCTATGTTGCTGAAACCGCTTTATTGCAAGCTCAGAAAAGTTTAATCAATAAAATGCTAGGTCCAATCAGAGTTGATACTGGAGGCAGAGACTATGATGGAAGAATATATCCCACAAACCAGCTATCGACCGAACCCAATCTTTTAGATCAAGATACCCCTTGCTATAAAAGTTTTAGAAACTTGAGTAGAGATAGTAATTTTAGAGCAGTTGAGCATGTAAGAGAACAAAGTTTTTTAGATTTATTATTCCCAATTTTTAACGATGGTAATGCTGGATTAGCAATAAATTCTTCAATTGATAATTCAACTGCACTCAGTCAAGAAGAGGAAAATATTGGAAAGTATTTTTATGAATTTTTCTCAGTCAGCTCTGGTACCTCTGAGTATAAGGGCACTGGTGTAAGTTTGAAAAAAGGATCAGGTACGTCTCAAAGGAAAGGCACAGCTTATAAAATTTATGGATGCGGCATGATGGGTAACCCAAACAATCCAGAAATAATAGTACCTCTGGAAACACTTATAGTTTTGTCTCATTAACAATGAATTTAAAGCTTAAAATGAGCAGGTATGAATGTTGAAAAAATATTTATATAAATTTATAGTTTTGTCGTGAAAAAATTTTTTTTAAAAATTTCATTTTTAATATTTTTTTCAAGCTCCTCTATTGCTTGTCCTTTATTATCGGTCGATATAGGCACACCCGTGCGAGATGCACAAAATACATTTGAATTTTTGATGTTATACAAATCTGAGCTTTTTGAAAAAGGTCATTCTGCAAAATACCAAGCCTATGCAGCAGATTATTGTGAAAACTCAAATTTAGAAAATACTGATTTGGAAGTGATAATCTACGACTCTAAAGTTGCGGGTATAAATTTAATTTCAACAGATAGTGAAATAAAAAATGAAATTTATAACTTTGTAAAAAATAATATTAGTGATCCTGGCAGCGAAGCTGAGAAAGAAAATTGGGTTGGTTATAAAGATTTAAGCTTAGGTAATCTAGTAATAATGTATAGCAAAATAAATATAAGAGATGAAATTTTTGAAATTCTTGAAATTACTAATCCACAAATGATGGATTATACTACAGGTGAGGAAGTAATTGAGGTTATGGGATAGAAAATGATGAAACTTTTTAAAATTTTATCTTTGTTATTTTTGTTATCGTTTAGTAGCAATGTGAATGCAAAACCTGTACCACCCGGTGCAGGCGGTGGTGACGTTGCTGCTAATATATTATTTTTAGTCGATAGTTCTGCCAGTATGGGGAGGTGGATAGGAGGTGATGGTATTGGCCCAGTTGCAGGGGTTGCTTACGACTCACAAAATAGAATTCTATTTTCACAATATTCACGACGAACTGCAGGTGCAATTATAAGGTACAATGCTAATGGGAGAAGAGATAATTCATTTAGACCTATCAGGGCAATCCCAAGAGCGGGATGTACACAATTCAATGATAATAGTGCTCATACCAGGCGAGGCCTTCAAAGACAGAGAAAAGCTGCTCATGTAGAGTTTGTAGAAAACCTAGACTCTGTTAGTTTTAATGAGAGCGTAATTTTTTTTCATAGTCAGGAGAGAAATACCAGAGGTTATATATTTGGCTTTTCAGAAGATGGTAGAAGATGTTTAATTGCCTTAAGAGCACCTGGCGGCATGAGTTACAACGGCTTTGACATAAAGGAGGTTGGAGGTGTTCCTTACTTATTTGCAGCAGGCGGTGGTCGAAGAGCTTTTGGTTTCTTTATGTCATGTAATCTTGAAACTTTTGTATGTAGAGAACAAAATATAACCGACACAAGAAGTGTTGTAAGATGGGCAGGAAGACTTAGTGTTAATAATGAAGGTAACATGGTTTATTTTTCAAATAGATTACAAAATAATCTTGAAGGATATTCTTTAACTCGAAATGCCGATGAATTTACCCTAGGAACTCGACAAAGACAATGTACTGCATCAAATGCTCCAAATTTAACTTCTGAATTAGCAATCCCTTTTGGTGTGGAAGTTTCACCAGCAGATAGTAACATAGTTTATACTACTTCCGTTTTTTCTCACGCAATACAAAAAATTCAAATATCAAACTCTACGACCAATTCTTGT
>CABZTG010000031.1 GCA_902528645.1 uncultured Pelagibacteraceae bacterium
AAAGTTTTCAAAGATTAATAATCATTTATATGATTTAAATGGTGTAAAACCAGTTATATCTATTTCAAGAAACTATCCTTTTAAAGAAAATTTCACTCATTTAATTGGTTATGTTAGTCAAGCAAACCAAGATGACATTGAGTCAACACAAGCTATAAAGAAAAATTTTGTTCCAGGTTTAAAAGTTGGGAAAGTTGGTTTAGAAAAAACATTTGAAGAAAAATTAATAGGCACAAATGATATTGAGAGATATGAAGTAAATGCTTATGGCAGAAGAATCAGTCAATTAGAATTTCAAAAAGGTGAAAAAGGTAAAACTTTAAGATTAACTATTGATACTGAGGTTCAGAAGTTAGCAAACGAATTACTTAAGGATAAAGCTGGCTCTATTTGTGTTATGGATATTTACACAGGTGCAGTGGTTGCAATGCATTCTTCACCATCATTTGATCCCAACTTATTTGTGTTTGGTATTAGTCAGGATGATTGGCAATTAATTCGTAATGATCCAATGAAACCATTAGTGAATAAAACTTTACAAGGAAATTATTCACCAGGTTCAACGATTAAACCGATTGTTGCTTTATCTGCACTTGAGAATGGAATAGTTAACACAAGTTTTACAGTTAGATGTACTGGTAAAACAGAAATGTATGGCCAGACTTATCATTGCTGGAAGAAAAAAGGTCATGGTTATGTAAGTTTAAGAAATGCAATGAAGCAGTCTTGTGACACCTATTTTTATGAAGTTGCCCGTAAACTTGGTGTTGATAAATTGAGCGAAACTGCAAAAAAATTTGGTCTCGGAGAAAAAGTTTTTGGTGATTTGTTTGATATTGAAAAAAAAGGATTAATTCCAAATACTCAATGGAAAAAGAATGCCCTGGGTAAAGGATGGTTATTAGGTGAAACAATAATTACAGGCATAGGACAAGGTTATATTCAAACCACACCAATTCAATTGTGTTTAATGACTGCTCAAATTGCAAACGGTGGTTATAAAATTTATCCACATCTCGTTGTAGATGACAAACTCAAAGATCAACCTATAGATAAATTTACACCGCTTTATAAAAATTCAAAAAATATTAAAATTGTTCAAGATGCTATTTTTGGCTCAACTAATGAAGTGATGGGTACATCTTATCGATCAAGAATTGATAACCCAAAATATCAGTTTGCGGGTAAAACCGGTACAGCGCAGGTTAAAAAAATTACTGAGGAAGAAAGAGAACTAGATCTTAAAACATTCCAGATTCCATACGAGCAAAGAGATCATGCTTTATATGTAGCCTTTGGTCCATATAAAAATCCTAGATACGCATTAAGTGTCATTGTAGAACACGGAGGAAACGGAAGTACAACTGCCGCTCCAATGGCAACTAAATTATTTAAATTGATTATTGACCGACACAAGATCAGAGAGTCATTGAGAAATAAAAAGTATTTGGAGATATAGATGTATCAACATACAAGATTAACAACAAATAGACTTGGTTTTTTTCAAAAATTTAGAAACTTTGATTATATACTTCTAGTTTGTATATTGTTACTTGGCTTTATTAGTTTAGCAACAATGTATTCTACTGATGGTGGTGAGATTAAATTTCATACCAAAAGCCATTTTACAAAATTAGCAGTATTTACTTTAATGATGCTAGTAATGTCATTTATTAATATCAAGTATTGGTTCTCAATAGGTTATTTAGCTTATGTAGCAGTAGTAGGTTTGTTAGTAGGAACCTATTTATTTGGAATTACCTCATCAGGTTCTCAAAGATGGATAAATTTATATTTCATAAATTTACAACCATCTGAATTAATGAAAATATTTATTATTGTTTGTTTGGCTAAATTTTTTCATCGAATGAAGTTAGAAAATGTCAATTCAATTTATACAATTTTAACTTCTTTAATAATAATTCTTTTACCAATGGGGTTAGTAATTGTACAACCAGACCTTGGGACTGCAGTCCTTATTGCTATCAGTGGAATAGCGGTATTATGGTTTGCAGGTATAAATTACAAATATTTTATTTATACTATTCTTGGATTTATAATCTCTTTACCTTTCGTCATAGCTTTCTTGAAGCCCTATCAGAAATTGAGAGTGTTGACATTTCTAAATCCTGACAAGGATCCCCTAGGCGCTGGTTATCAAATTATTCAATCGAAAATAGCTGTCGGATCTGGTGGTATATTTGGTAAAGGTTTTTTAAAAGGCACTCAAAGTTATCTAGAATTTTTACCAGAAAAACATACTGATTTTATTTTCACCCTTTTCTCAGAGGAATTTGGTTTTGTGGGCTCTGCCATCCTTTTAGTAATTTATGCAATTATTATTTATAGGATTGTTGCTATTGGAGCTAGTTCTAGAAGTTATTTCGCAAAGATTTTTTGTTATAGTTTTGGTGCAGCTATTTTTGTATTTATTACTATAAATATGAGTATGGTTTTAGGTTTACTACCTATAGTAGGTTCTCCTTTACCAATTATGTCTTATGGTGGATCATCTATGCTGGCAACTATGATTGGCTTTGGAATTGTCATGAGTGCCAGAGTTCATAATCAACAATTGATTGCCTAAGTATAATTTGTCGCTTAACTTATTTGACAGATAGATTGTATATTTTTTTATGAGTAAAAATTTACATGTGGGGATTGTCGGTTCAGGAATTCAGGGAGTTTCAAACGCATTATTTCTTCAAAAAAAAGGATTTAAAGTAACTATTTTCGATAGAGATAATCCGGGCAGTCCAGCAGCTTCATATGGAAATGCTGGCCACTTTTCACCTTATGCTTCATTGTCATTGAATAGAACTGATGTACTTGCTGATGTACCAGCAATGTTATTAAGTTCTACAGGGCCACTTGCTTTGAAATGGAATTATGTGCCAAAAATGTTGCCTTGGTTCTTCAAGTTTATTTTAAATACAACAAAAAACAAAATGATGCATACCGCACGAAATATGCACCAAATTTTAGACTTAGCCTTACCTGCATACGATGAACTCTTTGATGAAATTAATTTAGATGGTCTAGTCGAAAATAAAGGAATTCTCTACATTTGGAATGATAAAGACTTAAAGAGTAGAGAATTAGAAATTAAAGTGAGAGATGAACTTGGGGTAAAACAACAATTGGTCAATAAATCTGAAATTCACGATCTAGAACCTAACATAAAACCCTTTTATCATGCTGGAGTTTATTATCCATATGCAAGACATGCCCGAAACCCAAAAAAAATCTTACTTAAATTATTTGAATTATTTTTAAAAAAAGGGGGAAAGTTTGAAAAGAAAAATATTAATGATATTGAGTTTGATACAGAAAAACCAGTTTTTGTAACTGATGGTGAAAGATATACTTTTGATAAAATTGTAATTGCTTGTGGAGCTTTCTCAAAAAAATTAACAGATAATTTAGGTGAACGAATTCCTCTTGATACTGAAAGAGGTTATCATGTTCACTTCAAAGATTGTGATCATCTTTTAAGTAGACCCGTTATTTTTTCTAATAGAGGATTTGGTATTACTCCTATGGAACAGGGATTAAGAGTAGTTGGCACAGTTGAGTTTGGTGGATTAGATAATCCACTTTCAAAATCTAGAATAAAAAATTTAATTAGTAATGCAAAGTATATGTTAGGCGATCTTCCAGAACATGAGGATGAATGGTTAGGTTTTAGACCGACGCTACCTGATTTTTTACCAGTGATGGGTCCTTCTAAAAATTATAAAAATGTATTTTATTGTTTTGGACATCATCATTTAGGATGGACATTGGGCCCGATTTCTGGAAAGATTGTCTCCGGAATGATAGCTAAAGAAAATACTAATTTAAATTTAGATCCTTATAGCTCAGTAAGATTTAGTTAATCAAATGCAAAATACTAAGGCATACATAATGCTAGTATGTGCAACATTATTTTGGGCAGGAAACTTTACATTAGCAAAGCTTGCTTATTTAGAAAATATACCTCCCAACTCACTCGCATTTTTAAGGTGGTGCCTAGTATGGATAATATTACTTCCCTTCACCTATAAAGAGATATTAAAATTAAAAAATCAAATTAAAGGAAATTTATCATTATTTCTTATTCTAGGTTCTACTAGTGTATGTATATTTACTTCATTCACTTATAACGCTTTAAATTACACGCAAGTAATTAATGCATCACTTTTTAATACCGCAATACCTGTAACAATAATTTTAGTTTGTTTTTTATTAAAAATTGAAAAAACAAATATTTTTCAAATATCTGGATTAGTCATTTCAGTTTTAGGAATTTTAGCTATTATTACTAAACTTGATCTAAATATTTTACTTACCTTAAATTTTAACAAAGGCGATTTATTTATGGTCGGAGCAATTATTGCTTGGGGAATATATTCTGCATATTTGAGAAAAAGAACCTTTGAAGTATCTTTACTTGCTCTTGTCCATATAATTTGCACATTTGGATTAATTTTTCTTTTGCCTCTATTTATTTTAGATATGACACAAGGCAAAATTATTGAGATGAGTAGTAATTTTTTTTATATTTTAGCTTATGTTGCAATATTTCCAAGTATTGGCTCTTATTATTGTTGGGCTGGCGCTGTTTCAATCATTGGGGCAAATCGAGCTGGAATATTTTTATCTTTAATTCCATTATTTAGTACTTTGATGGCGATATTCTTTTATAATGAGCAGTTTCAATTTTTTCACTTGATTGGGGCAATTTTAATTATATTAGGTTTATTTTTATCAAATAAAGAAATTAAAAATGCTTAAAGTTGCAATATTAGACGACTATCAAAATGTTTCTCAACAATTTGTTGATCTTGAAAAACTTGCAGGAAAATATGAGATTAAAATTTTTAGCGAGCCCTTTGAGGATGAGGCTGATGTCATAGATAAATTGTCTGATTTTGAGGCATTATTAGTGATGAGAGAACGAACTCCCATCACTAAAAATATAATAGAAAATTTATCTAAACTAAAATTCATAATTACCAGTGGACTAAGGAATAAAGCCATTGACTTAGCTGCTGCCAAAAAAAGAAAGATTATAGTTAGTGGAACAGAAAGTAATTTAAATCCAACTCCAGAATTAACTTGGGCTTTAATTCTTGGGTTAGCCAGAAATATCAAAGAGGAAATAGATAATATGTATCAGGGTTATTGGCAAACCACAGTTGGTGTTGAACTCAAAGGGAAAATACTTGGATTAATAGGACTTGGGAAAGTAGGTTCTCAAGTTGCAAAGATAGGTAAAGCTTTTGGTATGCAAGTAATGGCTTGGAGTGAAAATCTTAATCTTGATAAATGTAAAGAGCTAGATGTTTTACCTTGTTCTAAAGAGGATTTAATTAAGAATTCTGATTTCTTGTCAATTCATGTTCAAGGGGGTGAAAGATACAAAGATTGTATTACTTTGAAAGAACTAGATAAAATGAAAAAAACTGCTTTTTTAATCAATACTTCGAGAGGGCCAATAATTAATGAAGATGATTTAATTATTGCTTTATCTACA
>CABZTG010000032.1 GCA_902528645.1 uncultured Pelagibacteraceae bacterium
AAGCTGCTAATACCTAGGGGCAAACCTATAACAGTGTCGTTGAGCAAACCGGCAAAAAATACAAAAAGATAATCAAAATGTTTAAAATCTTTTAAGGTAAAGAAAAAGATCAAAATAAATGGGAAATTAAAAGAAAAATACTCAAGTTTTAAATAATTAAAATCAAATTCATTAAGCACTGAAACAAATAATAAAATTATTGGTAACCAGGTATATAATTTAGAAAATGTTCCCTTTGTCTTTAAGTTAGCCACCCGTTCTACCTCCATTTAAAACACAACTCTTGTACTCTTCAGTTCCAACATTAAAACCATCAGCATTAAAAAAAGATTTTCTACATTTGTGACCATGTTCTAAGTTTAACTTTAAAAATTCTAACTCTTGGGTATCAATATTGAATTGATTGATTTTTTGCTTTTGTAAAAAAATTTCATTATTTAAAACTGAAATTTGATTATTTAAATCATTAATTTCACTAGTTAAATTTTCATTTTCTTCTATAAATTTCGAATTAGTCTCCTCAATAATTTTAAGCTCATCCTCTAAAATCTTTAATTTTGACTCCTCAAGTTCTTCACTTTTATCTTCAGTTGGAACTGCTTCTGGTTCAACTTGAGGGATTTCAATTTGAGTAATTGTTTCTGCAAAAACATATTTTAATTGTGTAAAGTCGCTGTAGAATTCAACGTTGTATCTATTGGAAGAACCACTTTTTTCAGATCTTAATTTGCCTATTGGTACTCCACTTTTAAATATTGCTCCGGTACCTGAAGTGTAAACTATACTTTCATCAACTAGCTCCTCTGATAAACCCGCTTTAATATATTTAATTTGTCCGAAATTGTCTCCACTCCCTGTGACTATTGCTTGGATATTTTGAGGGGCAATTGTTACTGGAACATTAGAATTTAAATCTGATAACAATAATACCCTTGATGTCTTATAATTCACCTCAATTACCCGACCAACTAAGTAGGATTGATCATAAATATTTGTACCAATTTTTATATCGTCTTTACTGCCTTTATTTATGATTATACTCTTTAGAAAGGGACTATCATGATCAACAATTATTTTTGCTAAAATTTTATTTGAACTTGAAATATAATCATCAATTAGTACCTTCAGTTCTTGATTTTCATACTGAATAATTTCGTTAGATACAAAATCAGATTTAAGTTTATCCAATTCATCTCTGTTATTTTGATATCTATTAAAAAATGTTGTGTATTCAATTATATTAATAAATGAATTCCTGACAAAGTTTTCTGGTATAGAAACTATAAAAGATGATCGATAAACCACCTCACTTAATCCAGCCTTCAAATATCTTACTGCCTTAAAGTCTAGGCTTGATAAAAGGATAATAAATATAGAAATAAATACTAAAGTAAGTAGAGAAAATTTTTGCTGAGTGCTTTTTTTTAAAAAAGCAGAACGAATTGCTATTATAAAATCATCTCTGCTAGAGGCCATTACTCTTAATATTCAGTCAACATAGTCGAGAATGTTTGTTCTTGATCAAGAGCTTTTCCAGTACCAACTGCAACGCAAGATAATGGATCATCAGCAATGTGAACCGGCAAACCTGTTTCCTTAGAAAACCTTCTGTCTATATTTTTTAATAAAGCTCCACCACCCGTTAAAGTTAGTCCCATATCAACTAAGTCGGCAGATAATTCTGGAGGAGTGCTTTCTAATGCATCCTTAATTCCATTCACCATTTCTTTTAAAATAATATTTAACGCTTCAGCTGTATCTTCCTCTGTAATATTAACTTCTTTTGGAGTTCCTGATCTTAGATCTCGTCCTTTAACTGCATAAGTATTATTGTTCGTTGGAATAGCAGTACCTATTTCTTTTTTAATTTTTTCAGCAGTACTATCACCGATCATCAAATTATATTCTTTTCTCATATAGTTGACCATTGCCCCGTCCATTGCATCTCCTGCTACTCTTAGAGATTTCGAATAAACTAAGCCTCCTAAGGACATAACTGCAATTTCAGTTGTACCACCACCAATATCCACTACCATTGAACCAGTTGCTTCAGATATAGGAAGATTAGCACCAATGGCAGCTGCGATTGGCTCCTCAATCAATTGAACTCTTCTGGCACCTGCTGCTAAAGCACTATCTTGAATAGCTTTTCTTTCAACAGGTGTTGAGCCTGTTGGAACACAAATTAAAATTCTTGGATTAGCAAACGTACTTCCTTTGTGAACTTTTTTAATGAAGTGTTTTATCATTTCTTCAGTCACGATAAAGTCAGCAATTACACCATCTCTTAAAGGTCTTATAGCTTGAATATTTCCGGGAGTTCTTCCCAGCATCGTTTTAGCTTCATCCCCTACAGCTAAAACTTGTTTTTTTCCTGATTGATCAACAATTGCAACAACGGAAGGTTCATTTAAAACAACCCCTTGTCCTTTAACAACTACTAAGGTATTAGCTGTCCCAAGGTCAATTGCCATATCTTGACTCCAGATTTTCTTCATTCTATCAAATAAGCCCATTAAAACACTCCTTTTACTTTTTTAGGTTCTATATTTTTATAAAGAGATTTTTTTTCTCTTTTAATTAACATTTTATTTAATGCATTAAGGTAAGCATTAGCTGATGCTACTAAAGTATCTGTATCAGCTGATTGTCCAACAGTAGTTCTGTCATTCTCTTCAATTTTAACACTGACTGTAGCCTGTGCATCTGTTCCTTCAGTAACTGCGTGAACTTGATATAAAGACAACTTAACATCATGTGGATAAAGTTCCTTAATACATTTAAATATTGCATCAACAGGACCATCTCCTGTTTGAGTAGTATGTTTTATATCGCCAAAAACATCTAATGTCATTTCAGCTCTTTGTGGCTCACCGGTGCCAGCAAAAACTTTTAAAGACTTTAAATTTATTGCATTAATTTTGTTGTCGATAATCAAGCTATCATCAACGAGAGCGACTATATCTTCATCATAGATATGCTTTTTTTTATCAGCTAAAATTTTAAATTTTCCAAATGCCGCTTGAACAACATCATCAGTTACATTGGCATAGCCTAAATCACTTAACTTATCTTTAAAAGCATGTCTGCCAGAATGTTTTCCCATTACTAATGATGTTTTTTTTACCCCAACACTTTCTGGTGTCATGATTTCATATGTTTCTCTATTCTTTAGCATTCCATCCTGATGAATTCCAGACTCATGAGCAAAAGCATTTTTTCCAACAATTGCCTTATTAAATTGAACTGGAAATCCAGTTGCATTTGAAACAATTTTAGAAGCTTTACTAATTAATTCTGTTTTTATACCTGTCTCATAAGGTAATAAATCATCTCTTGTTTTAATTGCCATTACAATTTCCTCTAAAGCAGCATTACCTGCTCTCTCACCAATTCCATTAATAGTACATTCAATTTGTCTTACTCCAGCTGATAATCCTGATAATGCATTTGCAACTGCTAAACCTAAATCATTATGGCAATGAGCCGAAATAATTGCTTTATCAATATTTGGAACATTGTTTTTAATTAGTTTAATAGTTTTGGCAAACTCTTCTGGAATTGAATATCCAACTGTATCAGGAATATTTATAGTTGTTGCACCGCATTTAATTGCAAGCTCGATTGTCTTGTACATAAAATCTAAGTCTGTTCTTGTGCCATCTTCGCAAGACCATTCAACATCATCAGTGAATTTTTTTGCATAAGTAACACTCTCTTTAATAGCCCCCAAAACTTGTTCGTTAGTCATATTTAATTTATGCTTCATATGAACTGGGCTTGTTGAAATAAAAGTGTGTATTCTAAATCTTTTCGCAAATTTTAAAGATTCGTGACAAGCATCAATATCTTTTTTAGTTGCTCTTGCCAAACCGCAAGGTATGGAATTTTTTACGCTTTTGCTGATTGCACTAACAGCTTCAAAATCGCCAGGAGATGATATTGGAAAACCTGCTTCTATAATGTCGATTCCCATTTCATCAAAAACTCTTGAGATCTGAATTTTTTCTTCAACGCTCATAGAAGCTCCGGGTGATTGCTCACCATCTCTCATTGTTGTATCGAAAATGAATACTTTATCTTTATCAGCCATATCAAAAATATTTGTTTTTGAAATATACAACCTCTCGTTTAGATTGCAAAAATAAAATACTGAATTTGTCCCAATTTGGAACTAAATTTTACTTCTTGTCACTATCTACTAATTTCTTCTTACCAATCCAAGGCATCATAGCTCTTAAATTAGCGCCTACTTTCTCAACTGGATGTTCAGCTAATTTTGCCCTTGTAGCAAGAAAGTTTTTTTGGCCGCTTTTACACTCATTCATCCATTCTTTCGTGAATTTACCAGATTGAATATCAGCCAAAACCTCTTTCATTCTTTTTTTGGTTTCCTCTTTATTAATCACTCTAGGTCCAGATTGATATTCTCCATATTCTGCAGTGTTTGAAATAGAGTAATTCATATTTGCAATTCCACCTTCATAGATAAGATCAACAATAAGTTTTACTTCATGAACAGTCTCAAAATATGCCATCTCAGGTTCATATCCAGCTTCCACCAAAGTCTCATAACCATTTTTTATTAATTCAACTAAACCACCACAAAGCACAGTCTGTTCCCCAAATAAATCTGTTTCAACTTCGTCTTTAAATGTTGTTTCAATAATCCCTGATCTACCACCACCAACTGCTGAGGCATATGACATCGCTAAGTCTCTTGCTTTACCAGAACCGTTTTGATGTACTGCAAATAAACATGGTACTCCTCCACCTTTTTCATATTCACTTCTTACTAAATGACCTGGTCCTTTTGGAGCAACCATAAATACGTCTAAATCTTTTCTGGCTTTAATTAGATCATAATGAACATTTAATCCGTGTGCAAAAGCAATTGATTTTCCCTCTTTAACTCTTTGCTCTATATGGTTTTTATAAATTGAGGCTTGTAATTCATCTGGTGTTAAAATCATTACAACATCTGCCCACTCAGCAGCATCAGATAAATTCATTACTTTTAATCCTTTTGACTCTGCTTTAGGTATGCTTGAGGAACCCTCTCTCAATGCAACTACAACTTCTTTAACACCACTATCTTTTAAATTTAAAGCGTGAGCATGTCCTTGACTACCATAGCCAAATATTGCAATTTTTTTATCTTTAATCAAATTTACATCTGTATCTTTTTCGTAAAACATTTTCATAATTTTCTCCTTTATGATTAATTAAAAACCTTGTCACCCCTTGTCATGGCAACAGCTCCCGTTCTAGAGACACTTACTAACCCAAATTTTCTTAAATTTTTTGCCATCTTATCTATTTCTCTTCTTAATGCAGTAATTTGAATAACATTTGATTTTTTCGTTTTATCCAATATTACAGCATCATACTTTTTACAAGCATTAATAGCTTTTTTGATTTTCACAGAGCTGCCGACAACTTTAAATAATGCCATTT
>CABZTG010000033.1 GCA_902528645.1 uncultured Pelagibacteraceae bacterium
ACCAGTTAAAATTCAAGAGCTACAATTCAAAGTTTGGGGACATCAATCTGAACTAGAGACACATACAGTAGAAACGCATATCTATAGATTAAGAAAAAAAATTTTGAAATTTTTTAATGATGGTAATTTTATAATAAGTAAAAAAAATGGTTACGAAATCAAAAAAAAATAATAAATTTGCTAAAGAACTTTTTACTAGAAAATATAAGGTCAGAATTGTAAAACCTAAAAAAGGTAAAGGAAGTTTTAAGAGAAAGAAGAATTAAAGTCTAGCTCCAATTTTTTGAATTACTTTTGATGATAATTCAGTTCCTTGTTCCAAACATTCAGTTTTTGTAAAATTATTAATAAAACCATGTAAATATCCCGCAGCAAAAAGATCCCCAGCACCAGTTAAATCCTTAATTTTTAGATTTTTCTTTATACCGATTTCGTTTACATCATCCCCATCAATAGATACCGCTCCTTTTTCACCGCGAGTTATAACTACATGTTTTTTGATTTCTTTAGCAAAAGTGACAACGTCGTTGAAGTTTTGAGCATTAATTAATGAAGTTATTTCGCTCTCATTTGCAAAAATAACATCTAATTTTTCTCTAACTAAAAGTAAAAAATTTTTTTTATGTCTCTCTACGCAAAACTGATCTGATAATGACATTGCAGCTTTTTTGGAGTATTTTATTGCCTTCTCAAATGCTTTTTTTGGCTCACCCTCGTCCCATAAATAACCTTCCAAAAAAACTAGTCCACAATTTTTTATTATTTCCTGATCTAAGTCCTTTTCACTAATTTTTCCTGCTATACCTAAAAAAGTACACATGGTTCTCTCAGAATCTGGGGTTACTAAAACCAGACATGTCCCTGTTGGAAGAACTTCCTTTCGTTTTGAATAAAAATATTTAACTTTCTCGTATTTTAACCCCTGCTCATATTTAGCACCAAAATCATCATCAGATATTTTTCCTATGAAGCCAACATCATTTTTAAGTTGTGATAAACCAACTATCGAATTTGCAACTGAACCACCTGAAATGGATTTTTCAATCTTTGTTTTTTTCAATAAATTTTTAAACTCTATCTCATTGAAAATTAACTTCATTGTGCCTTTAATAAGATTATTTTCTTTGATGAAATTTTCTTCAACTTTACAAATTACATCAACTATTGCATTCCCAATTCCAAGAATTTTCATATTATGCTTTTAAAGTTTTAACAGGTTTTTTTCTTTTAGGATAACAAGACGTACAAATTTTACAAGTAATCCCATAACATGACCTAGCTTTACAATATTCTCTACCATAATAAATGATTTGAAGATGAAGTTTATTCCAATTTTTTTTTGGGAACAATCTTTTCAAATCTTTTTCAGTTTGATCAACATTTTTACCATTTGTTAAACCCCATCTTTGAGCCAATCTATGTATATGTGTATCTATTGGAAATGCAGGATACCCAAAACCTTGTGACATAACAACACTAGCTGTTTTATGACCAACACCAGGTAGATTTTCTAATTCTTCAAAAGTTTTTGGAACTTTACCATTGTGGTTTTTAATCAATATTTTTGATAGGTTAAAAATACTTTTTGCTTTAATTCTAAATATTCCAATTTTTTTTATCAATTTTTCAATTTTTTTTCTTCCTAATTTGACAAAATGTATTGGTTTATAAAATTTCGGGTAAATATTTTTAGTAACATTGTTTACATTTACATCTGTACATTGTGCAGAGAGTAAAACTGAAATTAAAAGTGTAAAAACATTCTTACTTTTAAGTGGAACATCAATTTTGGGATATAATTTATTAAGGATTTTTAAGATTATCTTTGCTCTTTGAACTTCTCCCATTATTTAAAATTCATAAGATCTCTCATGGAATAAAGACCTGGTTTTTTTTTAATTAGCCATTTTGCAGCCAATAGTGCCCCTTTAGAATAAAGTTCTCTATCAAAAGCTTCATGATTTAATGTGATTATTTCTTTACCACTAGAAAATTTTACTTCGTGTTCACCAATTATATTACCTTTTCTCACAGAGTTAAAATTTATTTTTTTGCTGTAAGGAAAAGTTTTTTTATTTAAAAATTTTTTTCCAATAAGACTAATAAATTTTTTTTTTTTACCCAAAGCTATACCTTGAGCCAACATCAATGCAGTTCCTGAGGGATAGTCTTTTTTATATTTATGATGAACTTCAAAAACTTTACTCAGAAAATTTTTTCCTAAAGAGCTTGATGCAATTTCTGTTAAATACATTAAAAGATTAATACCTAAACTCATATTACCAGCTTTTAAAATCGGAATTTGTTTTGAGAATCTTTTAATCAAGTTTTCCTCTTTCTTAGTAAATCCAGTTGTACCAATTATCACTCTCTTTTTTAATTTTGATGCAATTTTTAAAACCTCAAAAGTACATTTTGGTGTAGTAAAATCTATTATCAAATGTGTGTTCCTAAAAGTTTGTTCAGTATTAGTCTCAATCTGAATATTATTAATTTTTTTTTTCGTTTTAACGTATTCTGATAAAGCGACTAATTTGAAACTTTTATCATTTTTTACAGATTTTATTATTTGTTTGCCCATTCTACCCATACACCCAGCAACACCTAAATTAATTCTTTTCATTTTGAGCTTCTTTATTTTTGTTTTTTTTATTTTTTATTTTTTTTATAATTATTCTTAAGGGATATACAATAATCCCAAGTATTGAAATAATCCCAATAAATACATATGCAATGATAGTTCCTAACATTGGAAGGAGAGGTCCTAATCCGATATATGCGTATGCATTAGATGATGTTACTAAAATAATCAAAATTTGAATTAAAAATTTTTTAATCAATAAATTTAATTTTATCTTTTTCATAAAAGTCACCTATATATATACCATCTTTCTTAAAGGAAAAATTTTTATCATATTGATTTGAAGGATAAAAAAAATCAAAATTAGATGAATAAAGATATCTTGTTTCACAATTATCGAAAAATTCTTTTTCACAGATAATTTTAAATATTTCTCCCTGGCTTGAGCTTTGTACAAATAAATCGTTATTTATAAATTGAAGTCGACCTCTAGTAGGACTTGCAAAATTTTCAGTCTCAAAAGTATTTACAATTGAATTTTTTTTTATATCAATTTTAACAATTTTAGAATTTTTCCCGCTAAAATTGTTATTATCAAATACATATAAAAATCCATCCTGGTGTAGTCTTGGTGAATGTTGTTTTGCAAAAAGATCAACTATAATATGATTTATTGAGTAATTGTCTAAATCATAAAATATAATCATATCTAAAGATCGAAAAGATAAAATTAATATATTTTTAGATGTTAAAGAAATTTTTTTATTAACCAATTTAATTTGATTTTTATCTAGTATCTGAATATCATTTAAATGGAGAGGATCACTACATACCTCATTATCATTTAGAACTTTTTTATTTAAAATATCCCTAAATTTATCATCTTGAACTAGATTTTCCATCAGACTAAAATTATTAAGTGTTTGACCAGTTTTGCTATCTAAGATTAAAATTGTATCAAAAGCAGAATTTTTAAAATTACAATTTTTGAGTTCAGTATTTTTTAAATCAGTCCCCAAATCATCTGGTAAGGAGACAAATTTTCTGGAAGGAATAAATACTTTGTTTTTTTGAATGTCTATCCAATGATGATTCAAATTTTTATTTCTCCAGATAATATTTCCAAATTTATCTATTCGATAAATACCTTTAGTTTCAAATTTTCCAATCAATAAATCTCCATTCTCAAATAAGTGATAAGGTATTATTTTTGAACTATTTCTAAAATTTGAGAGATCCCATGACCACACAACTCTATCTGGAGTATCCATGAGAATTGGTTGAGTATTATCATGTTTAATCAATAGGTAATGATCAAATTTTTCTTTTGGTCTATCATTAAAATTAAAATTTGAGTTAAAAATATTTTTATTTTCGTTAGAAAAAAATTGTTTTCGTGAGTCCCTATCACCAAATTTTTTTTTTAAATTAATATTTAATCTGGACTCGATGTCATCAATTATAAATGACAATCCTTCATGAACTCTTTTTAATTTTAAATCATTGCTTAAAAACCCAAGTAAAAAGACAAAAAATAATATTGATAATATAAAACATAACTTTAAAAGTTTATCTATAATGTCCATAATTCTAAAATTATTAAGAGATCAAAAGAGGTTTAACAAGTTATTTCTTTTTTTATCAAATTTTGAAAATAATTTATTTAAGGTTGATAAAATTCAAATTAATAACCCAGTATTTATTTGTGGTATGGCAAGGTCAGGCACTACTTTTCTTACTCACTTACTCAACTCATCGAATTATTTTAGTACTTTTAAATACAAATATTTACCATTTTATAAAACTCCTATTCTCTGGAGTTACATTAATAATCTATTCTATTTAGATAAAAAAAAACGACAAAGATTACATGGGGATAGTTTACAAATTGACATAAATAGCCCTGATTCATTTGAGGAATTAATATGGAAAAATTATCTAAAAAACTATGAGTTAAAAGGGTATTGGCAAAAAATAGATAGTAATCAATCTAGTGAATTGTCAGAAAATTTAGATATTTTTATTAAGAAGATAATTCATATTAACAAAGCAAACAGGTATCTATCAAAAAATAATAATAATATTTTTCGAATTAAATATTTGTTAAATAAATTTCCTAACTCAAAAATTATTATAGTAATTAGAAATCCTATAGACCTAGCTTTTTCCTCAACAAAAGTGCACCTCAAATTTCTTAGATATCACAAAGTAATTAAAAATTTTTCTGAGGAATTAAGCGAGCTAGGCCATTACGAGTTTGGATTTCAAAGAAGAATGTTTTGCTTGAGAGAAAATGAATTATCAAA
>CABZTG010000034.1 GCA_902528645.1 uncultured Pelagibacteraceae bacterium
TAATGGTCACTGCATGCCAGACCGTACAAGAAAAAACTGACAAAATTGTTGAGCAAGAAAATAAAAGATTGGGTAAATACATAGGTCAATTATCCAGTGAACTTAAAATTGATCTAGGAAATCCTGATGAAGATTTTAAGAATGAAAAAGGAAATCAAGTTCTTGTATATAAAACAAAAAAATATGGTATTTCTTGTGAAAGAAAATTTGAGGTAGACACTAACTCAGTGGTAATTGGATTTTCATCAAAAGGATGTTTTTAGTTTACTTGCGGAGCTAGTTACCCCGCAAGCAAGGCTTTAACTTATCTAATTTCGATTAGTTTTTTCTTCTTATGCTCTGGTACAATTCTCTCGCAAGATATTGTTAAAAGTCCATCTTTGAGTTCAGCACCATTTACTTTAACGTCATCAGCAATTGTAAATGATCTAGCAAATTGTCTTTGAGATATTCCCTTATGAATGATCTCACCATCAGCATTTTTATCTTCAGATTTATCAACTTGTTTTGTTCTTACAGTTAATAAATTATCTTCGAACTCAACCTCAACATCTTTTTTGTTGAATCCTGCTAAAGCAACTTCAATAGCGTAGTTATCTTTACCAGTCTTTCTGATGTTGTATGGTGGGTAATTGGATTGCATTGTCATTGCACCATTTCCCAACATATTCTCAAATTGATCAAACATATCGTCGAACCCAATCGAGAATGGTCTTAATGAGTTAAATATAGATAGATCCTTACTTGTCATATATCCTCCTTTGTTAAGCAAGTTTATTTATAAGCCCCATTAGGCGACCTACACAAATTATGTAGGAACGATTTAAGTTTTTTCAAGATTGAGAAATTAAATTTTTTTTGAAATTTTTAGTGCAAAAGCATAGTCTAAAGCTATTTCTTCTATAGCGCCATCTCTACCTGATTTTCCACCATGACCTGCATCCATTTCTGTTTTTAAAAGTAATAAATTATTATCTGTTTTTAAGTCTCTTAGCTTGGCAGTAAATTTAGCAGGCTCATCAAACAATACTCTATTGTCACTTAAACTAGTGGTAATTAACATATGAGGGTAGTCCATTTTTTTTATATTATTATAAGGAGCATAAGAAAATATATAATCAAAGTGATCTTTATTTTCTTTGGCATTACCAAACTCATCAAATTCACCAACTGTTAATGGTAGAGAGTGATCAAGGTTAGTAGTTAAAGAGTCAACAAATGGAACCGCCATTATAATCCCTAAAAATAATTTTGGAGATTGGTTTACCACTGCTCCCATTAATAATCCACCTGCAGATCCACCCATACCAATGATCTTACCAGCTGAAGAGTATTTCTTTTCAATTAAATATTTAGCCGCATAAATGTAATCCTCAAAAGTATTTTTTTTGTTTGTTAATTTTCCTTCTTTCCACCATTTCATACCTTTTTCCATTCCACCTCTAATATGGGCTGTAGCCCAGATGATATCTCTGTTGATCAAACTCAAACGTGTAGATGAAAAACTAGGGCTCATTGAATTTCCGTATGAACCATAACCGTACAATAAGACATTTGCAGTTCCATCAATCTTAGTTTTCTTATGTCTTGTTATTGTTAAAGGAACCATTCTTCCATCATGAGATTTATATTCAATTCTCTCTACAATATAATCTTCTGAATTATGGCCTGATGGAATTTCTTGTTCTTTAACTAATTTTTTAGATTTATCTGAAAGATTATATGAATAAACTCTTGAAGGAGTTTTCGGCGATGAATATCCAAGGTAAATTTCGTCTGTGTTTCGATCTTTTTGTTTGAGAGAAATATTTGGTACGTACACTTTTTCATCTGAAAAAATTAATTCTTCCTCAAAATTTGTTGATATATTTCTAATGAATAACTTATCTAATGCATTAGAAGTTTCTGATCGAATTATCCAATTTTTTAAAAATACACAACCACCAATTAAAACTTCATTTTTTGAAGGTACAAAAGGTTTCCAATTTTGGTTCTCTAAGCTTGGAGAGATATCAATCTTAAAATCTTCAGCATCATTATTTGTATGATTGTAAAAATTGTTAGCCCAAGAATTTATAGAGTATAAAATTCCTCTTTGTCTTTTTATGATTAATTTTGGTTTTGGAGTTATTTCATCAACACTAAAGTAGTATTGCTCTGATGTGTTGTGATCAGAAGTTGTTATTAGATAATATTTTTCATCAGAGGTTAAGCTTATTCCAACTGTAAAAGCTTCACTTTTTTCTTCAAAGACTAAATATTTTAAAGGAGTTACCAAAGAAACCTCTGAATATTTATATGACTGACCTAACCATAAATTTGCAACGCCTCCAAAAATGCCGACAAAAGATAATAAAATAAAATCCTGTAAATTAGGCATAACCCATCCTTGTGGAATAGTTAAAAAACTCAATAAGGTTATTGATAAGGAAAAATAGAATGAAATTAACCAAACTGGTTCTGTGGTCGATAACTGTCTTATTGATATCGCTACATAAGAAAGACCAAGACAAAATATTATGGGAAAAATATAATAAATGTTAAGTTCACTTATACCTGGTTCAGTAATTACTAATATTCCTATAAAACCAACTATCACAGCTAGCCATCTATAAATTCCAACTTTTTCACTTAATAAAAAAATTGAAAATATAGTTGTAAAAATTGGAGCAGCAAAAGAAATACTTACCACAGTTGCGAGGGGTAATTTTCTTAAAGCAATAAAAATTGCTACTAAAGCAATTAAACCCGACAAGCACCTTAGCGCATGCAAGCCTGGTCTTTTGGTTTGATAAAAATTGTGAAGTCTATCTCTTGGTATAATGAAAAAATAAAATAGTATCCCAAAAAACCCTCTAAAAAATAAAACCTGTCCAATTGGATAGTCGACTGACCACTTGACAATTATATCCATTAGTGAAAATGCACAAACAGACATAAACATATACAAAAATCCCAATTGATTTTTACTAAGCATACGAATAATTTGTAAATTAATTTAAATCATAATCAATGGAAATAGCAGTTTTAGCACTTGGATGTTTTTGGGGACCTGAAATCAAATTCAGCAAAATTAATGGCGTTATCAAAACTGAAGTTGGCTATTGCGGTGGTAATAGTTCACAAACCACCTATAAAGAAGTTTGCACAGGGAGTACAAATCATGCTGAAGTTGTTAAAATTGATTTTGATGAGAAGGTAATTACTTATGAAGAAATTTTAAAAATTTTTTTTGAAATTCATGACCCAACTACACTAAATTCTCAAGGACCAGATTTTGGTACACAATATAGAAGTGAAATCTTTTATTTAAATGACAATCAAAAAAAAATTGCAGAAGATGTTCTGGAACAGGTCGATAAAAAGTTATCAGGTAAAGTTGTAACAAAAATTTCATTACTAAAAAACTATTGTATTGCTGAGGAATATCATCAAAAATATTTAGAAAAGAGATAATGTCATTAGTAGAAACTGATTGGCTCGAAAATAACAAAGACGAAGTAAAAATAATTGATTGCTCGTGGCACATGCCACAAACGAAAAGAAATGGTTTTGAAGAGTATAAAACTCAACATATCCCAGAATCTATTTTTTTTGACCTAGATGATAATTCGGACAAAAATACAAATCTTCCACATATGTTAGTAAATAAAAATGAATGGGAAAAAATAGTCTCAAAGATGGGAATCAAAAATGAGGATATGATTATTATTTATGATAATTCTGATGTTGTTAGCTCATGTCGCTGTTGGTTTAATTTTATCTATTATGGTCATGATCCTAAATTAGTTCATGTTTTAAATGGGGGTTTAAAAAAATGGATGGATGAAAAAAGAAAAGTAACAAATAATTTATCTAAAGTTATGAAGTCAGACTATAAAAGTTTTGAAAATCAGGAATTAGTTAAAAACAAAGATTCAATTAATCAAAATATAGAAACCCAAAATTTTAAAGTTGTTGATGCTAGAAGCAAAGAAAGATTTGAAGGAAAGGTTCCAGAGCCTAGAGAGGGATTAAAAAGTGGAAGTATTAAAAATTCTGTGTGCATACCATTTGGCTCTTGTCTTAATCAGGATAGAACTTTTAGAAATAAACAAGAACTTGAAAAAATTTTTCAATCTTCCATAAAAAACTTAAATGATAAAAATATTGTCTTTTCATGTGGATCTGGGGTAACCGCGTGTGTTTTGGCACTGGCTTATTCTTTAATAAATGATAAATATCGACCCTGTATTTATGATGGCTCTTGGGCTGAATACGGGTTAATTTAAAAAGAATGAAAAGATCGACTAAAACTATATCAATTATTTTAATATTTTTTCTAATCATTGCAGCGGTAATTATTGGCAGAACAATGATTGGAAATCATTTTAAAAAAAAATTCAGTAAAAGACCTCCTCCAGGAGTAATTGTCACCGAAGTGGTAAAAAAAGAATTTGCTGAAACAATAGAGACCTTTGGTACTGCAATCTCAAAAAAATCTGAAACTTTCAAAATAAAAAAAGATGATCTTTT
>CABZTG010000035.1 GCA_902528645.1 uncultured Pelagibacteraceae bacterium
AAGAAATTGAGGATCTAGAAAAAGGTATTTTATTTGATAATTATTCAGATGATTATGTTGATGAGAGAGAAGATATCCATAATTTACCAAATCCGGAATATGAAGATACAGGTTGGGTAGATAGAAAAGATTTAAATATTCAATTAAAAAAGAAACTAAAAAATAGTAATGTTATTTCATTCATTGGTGATGCTGGAGCTGGAAAGACAGCCCTTGCAGTAAAAAAATGTTATGAATATTTAAATGGTCAGATAGATAATGATTTTGAAGCCATAATTTATCACTCTTTTAAAACTGAAAAATTTTCTAAAGGAGAAATTGTGGCTTTAGAAAATGAGGTTAATACAACTGATAAATTTTTTCAGTCTCTTGAAATAGTAAAACATTATGATGATCCAATAAAAAATTTAATTAAACATTTAGAAGACCATAAAGTTTTATTATTATTAGATAATTTGGAAAACGTTTTGGATAACAATATTATTAATTTTTTAGAACAATTTTCTGAAGCAGAGCACAAAAGTAAAATATTTATTACTTCAAGAATTCCCATTGGACATGGAGATATACCAATAAAAGTTGGTCCTTTTAGCGATAAGGAGGCCTTAGATTTCTTTGAAAGACTTAGCAAAGTTCATCAAATTGAAAATATAACTAGAAAAATTAATGAACCTACTAAAAAGAAATTGATAGGTCAAAGAATGCACAACCCTTTATATATCAAATTAGCATTAAACGCTGTTGCTGATGGTGTTCCATTAGAAAAAGCATTTGAGAATCAAAAAGATTTGTTAAATTTTTCATATTTAACAATTTACAAAAATTTATCGAATTTATCGAAGCAAGTTATTGAAATTTTATTTATTATTAAAAGAGAATTAGCATTAGCATCAATTTGTGATTTATTAGAAAATCAAGATCCCAACCTTATTTCGAGGTCTATAAGAGACCTGGTAAGAAAAAATATTTTGATCATAAGTTTCAAAAAAACTGAGGCAGAGTATTATAGTTTAAGAAAAGAGGTAATACCTTTCATAGAAAAAAATGATCTATATACTGATAAAAAAAGAACTGCTAAAATACAAAAAGATTACACTAATTTGAATGTTTTAGAGTCAAATTTAGAAATTAATTTAAAAGAAATACAAGATATACCAGAAGGATGGACTAATTTTTTATGTAGAAAAGCTTCTGACAGATCTGCTATTTTTAAATTAAAACGAGCCTCTAATATGATCCAATCATTAAATCGTTCAGAAAAAGTTATTTATGGTCAATATAAAGATATAGACAAAACTAAAGAAAAACTTGAGAAAGATATATTACAGATAATTGAGAATTTGAAAATTTCTCACAAAGATTTTTGTGAAGTTTATAGAATTGAGGGAATGTTTTATGCTTTTCAAAATAAACTAGCTGAAACAAAGAAAGCTTTTGATATAGCTATAGCCCTTCAACCTGATTATCCTAATATCTATAACTATTATTCTGTTAGCCTAAGAAAAATGCAAGATTTGGAGGCCTGTAAAAAAAATGCAGTGAAAGCTGCCCAACTTTTTCCAGAACATGGGGAAACACAACAAAATTTATTAATAATAAAGATTTATCTAAACGAGTTTGATGATGATGAGATGGAAAATATCTATAATAAAGTTGATAAATATTTGAGAGAAACCCGTAATTTTCTTAAAATAAGAAGAAAAGTTGGTATGCAATTAATTAGGTTTCACGTTAGTAAAAGTGACTATTTTTTAAATATTAATGATTATCAAAATTGCCTAAATGCGATGAGAGAAGCCTATAAGAAATTTGCATATCTAGAGGAAAAAAATTTAGTAGATGGTTTTACATTAGCAAGATTAAAAAAAAGTACTTTCATATTTAATAAATTAAAAGAATATTTTAGAGGTGGAGAAGAAGTAGTAGAAGTAAACCAAATGCACGATAATTTAACAGATGCATGTTCTAAATATGAGTCTTTAAAATTAAAAGGAGAAAAACGCGCTCTTGTTGGAAGCATAGTTTATGGAGTAATTAAATTTGATAAGTCAATCAAGGGTGCATTTATTAACTTAGACGACTCATTTTTTGTAGAATATGGTCAAGAAAAAAAGAAAGTTTACCTGCCACGTCATATAATTCCTAAAAATATTAAAGATGAGGCAAAAGTTAAATTCAAATTAGGAAAATTTAGAACTAAATCAGGTAAATATGTTATTACAGCTAATGAATTGACTAATCTGTAATTTTAAATTCACTATTTAAACATATTCAAACCTCAAATATAACAATTTTATTATGTAATTGTAATCATGAAATATATATTACGTGTTTCTTTTTATCTTTTAATTTTTTCTTTAAATAAGAGTTTCGCTGATCAAGGTGTAAATATATCTTGTGTAAATATGAAGAACTTGCTGGATAAAGATTATATAATTTATAAATATAAGTTCGATGTAACTACATTCCAATATTTTGATCATGATAAAAATCTTTATGTAGAAGTGCCAAATAAAGATTTAATTATAAAAAAAGATTTCTTTGCAGCTAGGTTTCCTGAATATGAATTGGGTTTTCAAATTAACGAATTTGAGGAAAACAAAGATCCAATTATGTCTATGTCAAAGTATGATTATATTAATGACAAATTTTTGGATCACTATTTATGTGATGTAAAAATTGCTCAAATTAATTAATTAATTTCGTTATAGTTTCGTTATAGTTTTGTAGCTTAGGTAAGCTAATAATGATGCGTTTTTCTTAAAAGCTAAATTTCAAAAAGTAAGCAATGACTTGATAAGTATGTGAATCGTCTTAAAGGGGGTAGGGGTTACTTGGAATTTCAAGACCGGTGCTTTCAAACGCTCAGCCATCTCTCCGTGAGCAAGGTTTTATAAGTATAAATTATAAATTCAATAAAAAAACAGAGCTTTTTTTTTAAAAAAATTTCAAAAGGTACAAGTTTGTTACAAGTTTCATCCTATAATATCCTATAATCATTTGATACAATAATGGCATGAGACGATTGTTTACAAATCTTTTAATTATTTTAGTTTTGGGGTTAACATTTAATATTCATGCCAGTTATGCTCAGATAGTCGAAAGTGATGATAATTTAGATAAATTAAGAAGAGTTATAATTAATGACCCCAAGTTTTTCGAAAAATCTAAATATTTTTCTAAAATTTTTAAAGGTATTAATCCAAAAACTGGAGACAAAATTGAAACATCTGTTGTAGCAGTTTATTTTAATTATGATGAAATTGTAGAAGCAGTAAACAAAAATCCAGAAATAAAATCAATAGGAAATTTTGCATGGGGTTTTGAATTTTCTAAAAAAAATCTAAACGGTTTAACTGCAAAGTTTACCGGTCGGAAAGCAATAGAAGCTTGTTATAAACATGCTAAGAAAAAAAAATTATCTGGTGGTGAATGTATATTTGTAGATTTTCAAAATAATTTAGGAGATTGGGGGAACATGCATAGGGGAGAAAATTATTTATATAAGGAAAGACAAAAGAGAAAAATTTTATCATCAGGAAAAATTGATGAAAGTGATGAAATGTTGAATAAGTTATATAAAGTCATCATGAACGATCCAGATTTTATCAAAAAAAATAAATATTTAAAATATTCTAAAGTCGGCAAATATAACAAAGATGATATTAAAACCATGGCTCTTGCAGTTTATTTAAATTATGAAAAAGAAATTTTAGATTTAATGTTACATCCTTTACTTCTGGAATTAGAACCTTATGCATGGGGCTGGGAATATTCATCTGTCGACAGTGACTATTACAATGGTTTTACTGCAATCCAACGATGCTACAAGGATGCGTCTAAGAAAAAATTATCAGGTGGAGAATGTATAATTGTAGATTTTAGAAAACCGACTGGAGATGCTCAGTATCCAGCTTTAGCTAAAAATTACCTTTTAGAAGAAAGAGAAACTAGAAAAGTTATAGCTCAAAATTCAAAAAAAAGTAAAAA
>CABZTG010000036.1 GCA_902528645.1 uncultured Pelagibacteraceae bacterium
TACTTTTGTTCTTTAATATTAATGGAGCAGCACAACAAAAACTAAAAAGTTTTCCAGTTTTTTTTATTTCCATTTCAATTATTTTTTTTTCTGAAATTTTCTTACGCTCATAGCTCAGATCTAAATATTGGCCACCAGCAATCCCAAGATGTCCAGAACTCTCAGAAATTTTATTAATTAATCTAATTTTTGTTTTTTCATTTATATTCAAATCTTTATGACTCAAAATTTCGAATGCCATAGTTAAGAGTGAGTTTCCAGCAAGAACAGCTGTGGACTCTCCAAATTTGATATGAGTAGAGGGCTTACCTCTTCTTATTGAATCATTATCCATACATGGTAAATCATCATGAATAAGTGAATAAGCATGGATACATTCAACAGCAGCACCAATAATTAATAAAGTTTTATAATTTAAATTAAATATTGAACCGACATCAACTAGTATTTTTGATCTTATTTTTTTGCCACCCGAAAATAATCCATATTGCATTGGGACAATTAGCTCTGATTTTTTTTGTTTTTTTATAAATCTTTTTAAAAAAATATTTGTATCTTTAGCAATTTTATTTAGTTTTTTTTGCATTATTTTTGGATGTTATCTTAGATATATTATCTTTAGTTGTTGTATTGATATCGATGACTTTTTTTTTAAATTTTTTCTCAATAATATTGTTTAGTTTTATTAAATTTTGATATTTTTCAATTGAATTTTGTAAATCTTTTTGACTCTCTAAATCTTCAATTATTTTATTGGCTTCGAGAGTTAAATCCTCCAGAGATGAAGATTCATAATTATTTGGTAAATCTTTATCTTTCATATAATACTCTCAGATAATACATGAAAATGAATCTTGCAAATATTAAAAAAGCAAAAAAACTGCTTCATAAAAGGGAGTGTATTGCTATACCAACAGAAACAGTTTATGGTTTGGCGGGTAATGCCTACTCAGACCAAGCCTGTCAAAAAATATATAAGCTAAAAAAAAGACCAAAAAATAACCCTCTAATAGTTCATTATCTGAATATTCAAAGGTTGAAAAAGGATTGTCATTTAAACAATGACTTTATTAGATTATATAAAAAATTTTGTCCTGGTCCTTTAACATTTATCCTTAATCTTAAAAAATCATCAAAAATTTCAAAAATAATTACTAATAAAAAGAATACATTGGCAGTAAGATTTCCACGGCACTCGGTCACAAGAAGATTACTTAAAATTTTAGAATTTCCTTTAGCAGCTCCAAGTGCTAATCCCTCATCTAGAGTTAGTGCTGTTACATCCAATGATGTAAAAGAAGATTTTGGGAAAAAAATTAAGTACATACTAGAGGGTGGAAAATCATCTATCGGTGTAGAATCAACAATTATTGACCTTAGAAAGAATCCTAAAATCTTAAGATTAGGTGGTTTGAATATTTCAACTATTCAAAAAATACTAAGAAAAAAAATAACAATAAATAACAAGCCTTCAAAAATCGTCTCACCAGGACAACTTAAGGTTCATTATTCACCAGGTTTGCCAATCAGACTTAATGCAAAAAATATTCGTCAAGATGAAGCATACTTGTTGATTAGAAAGAAAAAAGTTAGTAAATCAAATTATTATTTTTTGTCACAAAAAGGAAATCTAAAAGAAGCTGCGAAAAATTTATATTCTACTTTGAGAAAAATTAAAAAAAAGAAATATAGCTCGATTGCAGTATGTAAAATTCCTGATAGAGGATATGGTAAAACTATTAATGATAGGTTATTAAGAGCATCAAGATTCAATGAAAAAACCACTTGAAGTAATAGGATTATCAAAAACTTATAATTCAAAAGAAGCAGTAAAAGAGGTTTCTTTTAAAGTAAATCAAAATGAAATTATTGGGATACTTGGTCCTAACGGCTGTGGAAAAACTACTACAATTGGTATGATTTTAGGTTTATTAAAACCATCAAATGGAAAGGTTTTCATAAATGGAGTGGAAATTGAAAATCAACGTGTAGATTTATTAAATCAATTAAATTTTATATCACCTTATATAGAGTTACCAAAAAAATTGACAGTTAGACAAAATTTAGAAGTTTATGCGAGGCTTTATGATGTGAATAAACATAAGGCAAAAATTGATTACCTGTGTGAAAAGTTAAGACTCTACGAATTCATAGATAAATTAACCGGGGAGTTGTCATCTGGTCAAAAAAATAGGGTTAGTCTTGCAAAGTCAATAATTAATAATCCAAAAGTTTTACTTCTTGATGAACCTACGGCATCACTTGATCCTGAAACAGGTGATTTTGTCAGAAGTTTTTTAGAGGAATATCAACAGGAAAATAAAACATCAATTCTATTAGCATCACATAATATGGCAGAGGTAGAGAGACTATGTTCTTCAGTTTTAATGATGAATAAAGGATCGATTATTGATGAGGGTAGACCGGAGGAATTAATTAAAAAACATGGAAGAAAAAATATGGAAGAAGTTTTTTTAAAACTTACTAGGGAAAAAGTATGAATTTCAATAAAATGTATGGTCTTTTCCTTAGACATTTTTATTTAATCAAAAGTTCTTTACCAAGAATTTTGGATTTAATTTATTGGCCGACAATTCAAATTATCTTATGGGGTTTTATCTCAAAGTTCTTTTCAATATATAGTGACTACTATAGCAATACTTTGGGAGTAATTTTAACGTGTGCAATACTTTATGATATTCTTTTTAGATCAAGCATTAGTTTTAACATGCTTTTTTTAGAAGAAATCTGGAGTAGAAATTTCACAAATTTGTTTATAGCTCCCCTTAAGCTTAAAGAAATTATTGTTTCATTAATTTTTACAGCTTTGATAAGGACTTTAATAGGATTGGTTCCTGCAATAATGCTGACCTCTCCTCTATTTGGTGTATCAATTTTAAAATTGGGATTACCACTTTTATTCCTATTTCTAAGTTTATATCTTTTTGGTATAACACTTGGGTTGTTTGTGAGTTCAGGACTAATTAGATTTGGTCCATCATTTGAAAATATTGCATGGTCGTCCTTATTTTTACTAGCTCCTTTGGGATGCATATATTATCCAATAGAAATTCTACCAGAATTATTTCAATTTATAGCAAAAGGTTTACCACTTGTTTATATTTTTGATGAGACTAGAAACATACTTCTAAATGGGTCAATTGATTATACAAATTTAAAACATGCATATTTATTAAACCTGATGTATTTAATCATTGGAATAGTTCTATTTTATTTGTCTTTTTTGAGAGCTCGAATTAAAGGAACATTAATTAACATGGGTGAATAATTGGTGCGCCTGCTAGGAGTCGAACCCAGAACCTCCTGATCCGAAGTCAGGCGCTCTATCCAGTTGAGCTACAAGCGCATATAATAGTAATATATCATTTTATGAAAAAAAAAATAAATTTGATTGTAAAAGAAAGTAATAAAAATATGCGTATAGATGTTTTTATTAATAGTAAGGAAAATGAGATAAGTAGAACTAGAATAAAAAACTTAATTTTAAGTAAGAAGCTTAAGATTAATAATAAAGTTATTTCAGATCCTGCCAAAAAGGTTTTAAAAGACGATTCTGTAGAATTAATAATTCCAGAGCCTAAAAAAGCTTCTCTGAAACCATTTAAATTCAAATTAGATATTGTGCATGAGGACAAAGATTTAATAGTACTAAACAAACCAGCAGGTATAGTAATGCATCCAGGTGCTGGGAATTTTGACAATACAATTGTAAATGCATTAGTAGATTACGATAAAGACTCTCTTTCGAATATTGGTGGTGAACTTAGACCAGGAATAGTACATAGAATAGACAAAAATACATCAGGTTTAGTAGTCATAGCAAAAAATAATCTATCACATGAAAACTTATCTAATCAGTTTAATAGACACTCTATAACAAGAGTTTATCAAG
>CABZTG010000037.1 GCA_902528645.1 uncultured Pelagibacteraceae bacterium
AAAGAGTTATTGTCTCTGCTCCGTGTAAAGATGCTGACAAAACTATTGTATATGGAGTAAATGAGACGGAATTGAAAAAAGAGGATAAGATTATATCTGCTGCTTCTTGTACAACAAATTGTCTTGCCCCTGTGGCCCATGTTTTAAACGAAAATTTCGAAATTGAAAAAGGGTTCATGACCACAATTCACTCCTTTACAAGTGACCAAAGAATATTAGATAATTCTCATAAAGACCCAAGAAGAGCTAGATCAGCAAGCCAGTCTATTGTGCCAACCTCAACAGGTGCATCAAAAGCAATTGGTGAGATTATACCTTCCCTTAAAGGTAAATTAGAAGGTGTGGCTATGAGAGTCCCTACGCCTAATGTTTCATTGATTGAACTAGTCTTTTGTACAAAAAAAGACATTACAATTGATAAAATTAATTTAGCATTTCAAAATTTTAGCAAAAAAAATAAAATTCTTGAAACTACAAAAGAAAAACTTGTTTCAATCGACTTTAATCATAATCCTGCTTCTTCAATAGTAGACGAAAGCTTAACAAAAGTGGTGAGTAAAAATATGGGTAAAATTTCAGCCTGGTATGATAACGAATGGGGTTTCTCAAATAGAATGTGTGATATTGTAGAATATCTTCATAAGAATTCTTAATGAACAATATTAAAGATTGTGAAAATCTTAATAGTAAGAGAGTTTTATTAAGATTAGACCTAAACGTCCCTTTGAAAAATGGTGACATTGTCGACGAAACCAGAATAATTAAAATTATACCTGTTATCGAATTTTTAATAAAAAGAAATGCAAAAATTTTAATAATTTCTCATGTCGGACGCCCTAACGGCAAATTTAATAAAGATCTCTCTCTTAAACCAATTTGTGATTACTTAGAAAAAAAGATACAAACTAAAGTCAGCTTTATAAGTGAGGATATTTTAAAAATCAAAAGAGATGATTTATTTAAAGAGCCTGAGGAGAAAGTTGTCTTTTTTGAAAACATAAGATTTTATGCAGCAGAAGAAAGGAATGAGTCAAATTTTTCAAAACACCTAGCTAGTTTTGCAGATTTGTTTGTAAATGATGCTTTTTCTTGCTCACATAGAACACATGCCTCAGTATGCAAAATAACAGAATTTCTACCATCATTTGCTGGATTACAATTTGAGACTGAGGTAAATGCTTTAAAAAAAGTTACTATTGAAATCAAAAAACCAATTACTTGTATTATTGGTGGATCAAAAATTTCTACAAAAATAGACATAATCAAAAATTTAATACCTAAATTTAATAACATAATCTTTGTGGGAGGTATGGCTAACAATATTCTGAGCTTCAAAGGTAATAAAATTGGAAAATCAATTAGTGAGAAAAATTGTGAAAGTATAATACAAGAAATTTTTGAAATTTCAAAAAATGCACTCTGTGAAGTTACTTATCCAGAAGATGTTTTGATAGGCAAAAGTGCAGATGATGATGCTCAGATAAAAGATCTCAAGGACATAACAGATGATGATTTAATTTTAGACGTGGGACCTAAAACACTTAAAAGAATAAAAAATATAATTGAAAATAGCGAAACAGTTCTTTGGAATGGTCCTGCTGGTTATTTTGAAAACCCTAGTTTTGCTAAAGGTAGCATTGAGATTGCAAAAACAATTATTAAAAAAAATAAAAATGATTCAATTTTTTCTGTAGTTGGTGGAGGAGATACTGTGGCGGTTGTTAATCAGCTAAATGCGATTAAAGATTTTAATTTTGTTTCAACTGCTGGTGGTGCTTTTTTAGAATATCTTGAAGGAAAAGAACTTCCTGGTATAAAAGCCCTAAAATAAAATGTCAGAACTAAATAATACAGCATTAAAAATTTTAGGAAACGGTAAAGGAATTTTAGCTGCAGATGAAAGTACTGCAACAATGACAAAAAGATTAGATAGTGTAAATGTTCCCTCAACCCCAGAAAACAGATTGTTGTTTAGAGAAACGCTTTTTAGCTCATCCTCAATGAAAGATTGTATTGGAGGTGTAATTCTTTACGATGAAACAATTAAACAAACATCATCCAAAAAAAATACAATTCCAGAATTAATATCAGATACAGGCTCATTGCCAGGTATCAAAGTAGACACAGGAGCAAAAATTTTAGCTGGTTCTCCAGATGAAAAAATTACTGAGGGTCTTGATGGATTAAGGGAAAGATTAAAAGAATACTACAAATTAGGTGCAAAATTTACAAAATGGAGAGGTGTTTATAATATAACTAAAAGTTATCCAAGCAAACTATCAATACACTCTAATGCACATGCATTAGCGAGATATTCCGCTCTAGTTCAAGAGTGCAATATGGTTCCAATAGTTGAGCCTGAGGTTTTAATGGATGGTGATCATTCCGCTAAAGAGTGTTTAGAAAAAACCTCTGAGGTTATAAAAAAATGCTTTGAAGAACTAATAATACACAAAGTAGATTTGAAGGGAATTATACTTAAACCTAATATGATTTTAGCAGGAAATAAATCTAAAGAAAAAATTACTAATGAGGAGGTGGCAAAATTAACTTTGGAGTGTTTAAAATCTTCAGTGCCCTCAGAAGTTCCGGGTATTGCCTTTCTATCTGGAGGTCAGTCCGAAGTAGAAGCAACAGAAAATTTGAATTTAATTAATAAATACAATAATACGGGCTTTGTAATGAGTTATTCTTATGGCAGGGCTCTTCAGCAAGGCGCCTTAAAGTATTGGTCTAAAGATATTAAGAATATTGAAGGTACTCAGCAGATTTTTAACCACCGAGCCAAAATGAATACATTAGCTGCTCAAGGAAAATGGTCAAAGGATCTTGAGATATAATAAAAAAAAATTTATTTACCTAATATCCCCACCTAAGATTGAAAGAAATTTTTTTAAAGATTTGAATGAAGTATTAAAACAAAAAAAAACAAGTTATTTTCAACTACGACTAAAAAAAGGTAGTTTTAAAAAAAAGTTAATAATTGGACGTAAAATTCAAAAGATATGTAAAAAATTTAAAGTAAAATTTTTGATCAACGATGACGTATACTTGGCAAAAAAGTTAAATGCTGATGGATGTCATCTTGGTCAAAAAGATATGAAAATTGAAGAGGCAAGAAAATTAATTGGAAAAAAAATAATTGGGATTACATGTCATAATTCAATTAAATTAGCAAAAACTGCGATAAAAAATAAAGCAGACTATTTAGCTTTTGGAGCTTTTAATTCATCTAAAACAAAAAAAGTTAAATATAAAGCATCCATAAGTTTACTTAAAAAAGCTCAAAAGATCACAAACACCCCAATTGTTGTAATTGGTGGTATTAACTTTAGCAATTATAAAAATCTTTTGTTGAATAAAGCAAACTTTTTAGCTATTTCAGGCTACATTTGGAAAAATAAAAAACTTAAACCAAAGAACGCGATAAATAAATTAATATGAAAATAAATGCAGGTGAAATTAGAGTGGGCATGTTGCTAGAATATAAAAATGATTTGTGGCAGGTGCTGAAAACACAGCATGTTAAACCTGGAAAAGGTGGAGCATTTGCACAAGTGGAGATGAAGAGTGTAAACAAAAATACCAAACTTAATGAAAGATTTAGATCCAATGAAACAATTGAAAAGGCCTCATTAGAGGAAACTAATTTTACATTTTCATATGAGGATCAAGAAAAGTACTTTTTTATAAATCCAAAAACTTTTGAACAAACAGAAATTCAAAAAAGTCTAATAGGTGAAAAAGGTAAGTTATTGACAGAAAATCTTGAAGTAACAATAAGTTTTTATAATGATAACCCAATTTCTGTAGATTTACCAAACCAAGTAACTTGTAAAATTGAAACCACAGACGCTGCGTTAAAAGG
>CABZTG010000038.1 GCA_902528645.1 uncultured Pelagibacteraceae bacterium
ATTTTTTCTACCATCGTCATTACGCAGTCCTGTCAGCATCACACCTGCTTTTTGATAACGATAACCATTTTTAAAAATACTTTCTAAAATTGCAACCGCAGTTTTAACAGTTTCAATACTATTGTTTGTTGCAATAGGAAAATCAATTGTTTTAGCATTTGAATAATAACCGTAGTCTCTTTGAAAAGGACTGGTTCGAACGAAAACTGTAATTGCTTTTGCAACTAAAGATTCTGATCTAATTTTTTCAGATGCATTCAAGCAATAGTTTGCAACTGCTTCTTTTAGTTCTTGAAATTTTTCAATTCTTTTACCAAATGACCTTGAAACTACACAGCTCTTTCTTTTAGTTTGAGTAGTTTCTAAATTTATACAAGGTATTCCTCTAAGTTCCATTGCAGTTCTAGAGCTTAAAACATTAGAGCATTTTTTAATCCAGGTATTGGATTTATTCTTAAGTTGCTTAGCATTATAGATACCATTTTTTTGATAGAATTTTGTTAGCTGCCTGCCAACACCCCATATATCGTTTATTTCAACTTTTTCTAAAATGGGGTCTAAATTTTCTATTCCAATTAAACTGGTTACCCCTGATTGTTTTTTCTTGGCAATATGATTTGCAACTTTACTTAAAGTTTTAGTTTTAGCAATACCGATACTGGTTGGAATACCAGTCCATTGTAAAACTGTTTCTCTAATTTCTCTACCGACTTTTTCAACCTCAGAGTCTGGAAAATTGGATAAATCTATGAACGCTTCGTCAATGGAATATACCTCTATTTCAGCATTAAATCTTTTAAGTGTTCTCATTACTCTTCTAGATAAATCTCCATATAAAGAATAATTTGATGAAAAAACCTCAACTTTATTTTTAACAATAATATCTTTTGCTTTAAAATAAGGTTCACCCATTTTAATCCCCAAAGCTTTTGCTTCATTGGATCTAGAAATAATACAACCATCATTATTTGATAGTACAACTACAGGTTTTTTTCTTATTCTTGGATTGAATAATCTTTCACATGAAACATAGAAAGAGTTACAATCAACCAAGCCTATTTTTTTAGTACGTTGAATGGATGACATAAGTCACAACCCCCCAAATAAAGACGTCTTCTTCTTCATTGATTAAAATTCTATTAGAAAAATCTTTAGAGCCTGAGGATAGAAATTTTTTATCTCTTTCTTGAACCAAAGTTTTAACTACAAGCTCGTCATGAACATTTGCGATAACAGTTGAAAAGTTTTTTGGTTTTAAACTTTTGTCGACAACTAATAAATCCCCATCATTAATCCCAACATCGACCATAGATTTTCCCTGTACTCGGATGATAAAAGTGGCTGGAACATTTTTGATTAAATGCATGTTTAGATCGATATCTTCTTCGATATAATCAGTGGCAGGCGATGGAAAACCAGCGCCAGCTTTATGCAGATAATAGGGAATAGTCAGCTTCATGTTCTTGTTTTGTTCTTATTTGTAGCGCAGTTATACAATGCAGTCAATAGGTTGTATTTTGAGTCCGTAATTGAATCAAAACTGAATCAAAACGTGAACATCGAAACTATATTTTGTATGCTTGTGGATAACTTCAACCAAGGATAGTTTAACAAATCATTAATATGAAAAAATTAATATGTCATTGTGGAGCCGTTGAAGCAGAAATTAATTTAGACGGAGATTTAGCTAAAGTAATAAAATGTAATTGTTCTATTTGTAAAAGAAAAGGTGCAATTATGTCGATGGTAAAAAATGAAGATTTTAAAATTACTAAAGGCCAAGAAAAATTAAAACTGTATCAATTTCATTCAAAAGTAGCGAAACATTACTTTTGCTCTGAATGTGGAATTTACACACATCACAATCCAAGAATCAATCCAGCAATGACAGGATTCAATGTTGGTTGTATTGATGAAATAAATACTTTCGATATGAAAGAAGTTCCAGTAAATGATGGTCAAAATCATCCATTGGATAAAAAATAATTTTCATGCAACAATTCAGCTTATGCTTTGGTAAGGTAAAAAAAGATTGTTTAAAGTTTATTAAATCTCAAGAAACAAAAGCAGATAAATTTAAGAATAAGGAAAGAATGATAAAATCTTTCTTAATTCCATTATGTTTTTGGATTAGTAAAAAAGCTGATAAAAAAAGACCTTATTTTGTTGGTTTAGCAGGAGGCCAAGGTACAGGCAAAACCACCATTAGTTCACTCATTAAGATAATTTTAACAAAGTACTTTAAATTAAAAGTTTTCAGAATTTCTATAGATGATTTTTATAAAACTAGAAAAGAGAGAATAAATTTATCTAATAAAATTCACCCAATGCTTTTAACTAGAGGGGTACCAGGAACACATGATATTAATATGATGTTGAGATTTTTTAGAAAGGCAAAAAGTAGAAAATTTAAAAGGCTGAAATTGCCAACATTTAATAAAGCAATAGATGACCGCTTTCATAAAAAAAATTGGTATGATTTAAAAGCAAGACCTGATGTGATAATTTTCGAAGGTTGGTGCGTTGGTGCAAAATCAGAAAAAAATAGTACTTTAAAGAAAAATATCAATTCTCTGGAAAAAGCCAAAGATCAAAGACAAATTTGGAGAAAATACGTTAACCAGCAATTGAAATCAAAATACAAAAACTTATATTCCCAACTTAATTGTTTAATTTATTTAAGAGCGAAAAATTTTAGTTTGCTGCAGAAGTGGAGATTAAAACAAGAAAGAAAACTTTGGGTAAAAAGTAAAGTAAAATCCGATTTAAAAATAATGAGCAGAGGAGATGTCATCAATTTTATGCAGACATATCAAAGAATAACCCAAAATATGTTTAAAAATATGCCTAAATATGCATCTATTATTTTTAATCTAAATAGTAACCATCAGATCAAATCTGCAGTATATAAAAGTAAATGAAAAAAATAATTTTAATTTTTCTAGGGACATTGTTTTTATTTTCTGAAGTAAATGCAGAAACCTTTGCTAGTGCTTTATCAAAAGCTTATAAAAATAATTCAGAGCTTAACGCAGAAAGAGAAAATATTAATGTTTCTGAACAAGATCTAAACATTGCAAGAGGATCTTATTTACCCACGATTACTCTTGAGGGAACTCAAAGTCAGGAAGATATAAACAAACTTACTAATCAAAGTGGGGGAGATGCTTCAATTAGTGATGTGGATCCATCAACAAGATCAGTTTCAATTACTCAAACTTTGATAGATTTTGGTAGAGGTGCAGATCTTGCAAAAAATAAGATAGGTATTGATCTTGCAAAAGCAAAATTATTAAAAAAAGAACAAGATATCTTATATAAAACTACAGAGGCTTATACGGGGCTAATTTCAGCAAATGAAAAGTTGGAAATTAATAGAACAAATGTTGAGCTTTTAAGCAGACAAGTTGAGACTGATAGAATTAGACTTAGTAGAGGTCAAATTTCTTTATCAGATGTTTCTCAATCAGAGTCCTCTTTAGCAGGCGCTGAGGCACAATTTATTAAAGCACAAAATGATTTATTAACTAGTAAATTAAATTATGAAAATATTATAGGTAGCATTAATGATGTGCAATCATTGGATAAAAGTTCAATTATAAATTATGAACTTCCAGGAGATCTTAATTCAGCAATTGAGCTTTCAAAGAAAAATAATCCTGATTTAATAATTGCAAAGTTAGAGTATGAACAATCTATTAAAGATAAATCAATTGCTAAATCTGATTTAGCACCTACTGCGAAATTATCTTTTGAAAGATCATATACTGAAGATTTAAATACAACATATGATGAGAGAGAAAAAGATACTGTTAAAGCAACTGTTTCGTGGCCTTTTTTTTCAGGTGGTA
>CABZTG010000039.1 GCA_902528645.1 uncultured Pelagibacteraceae bacterium
TATTGTAAGTATTGTTGAACAACCATGGAATGTCTCGCCAAGATTAGATTCTACAATATCCGTGATTTATCTGGGTTTAGTTTCTACTGGAATTGCATGGTTATTGAGATTTAGAATTTTAGTTAATAATGGACTGATATTTCAGTCACAAGTTTCATATTTAATTCCAATTTTCGGAACTATCTTGAGTTATATTTTCCTGAAGGAATTGATCACTTTCAAAGTTTTGATATCTCTCATTGCAGTATCAGTAGGAATTTATTTTGTGAGAAAAGCAGACAATAAAATTAGTGAAATAAAGCTCGATTAATACAATTCTTAGTTGAAAACATTATTGACCCATTTACATCATTCCCAAAAAGGTCTTTAATTAATTTATATAAATAACAAGAGGAGAAAAAAATGAGTGCAGAAGCAATGAAAGTGTCATCTGTATTAGATACTTCTCATTTAAAGGTTAAATTTCCGTTCAAAGCAAAATATGGAAACTACATTAATGGAAAATTTGTAGAACCAAAATCAGGCAAGTATTTTGATAATGTTAGCCCGATCTCAAATGAGAAAATCTGTTCAGTTGCACGATCAGACGAAAAAGATGTAGAAGCAGCATTAGATGCGGCTCACGCAGCTTTCCCTGAGTGGGGAAAAACAGATATCACTACGCGATCAAATATATTGTACAAAATCGCTGATGTGTTGGAAAAAAATCTAAACTTACTTGCAACAGCTGAATGTTTAGATAATGGAAAACCAATAAGAGAGTGTATGGCAGCAGATTTACCTTTGGTTATTGACCATTGGAGATATTTTGCTGGTGTGATTAGAGCAGAAGAAGGTTCAATCGCTGAAATAGCAAATAACCAATACTCATACAATTTTCATGAACCATTAGGTGTAGTTGGTCAGATAGTTCCGTGGAATTTCCCATTATTAATGGCGACATGGAAATTAGCTCCAGCTTTAGCAGCAGGTAACTGTTCAGTTTTAAAACCAGCTGAACAAACACCAGCATCCATAATGGTGATGATGGAACTTATTGGAGATTTATTACCTCCAGGAGTTGTCAACATTGTTAGTGGTTTTGGATTAGAAGCAGGTAAGCCCTTAGCATCATCAAAAAGAGTTGCTAAAGTTGCATTTACTGGTGAAACTACAACAGGAAGATTGATTATGCAGTATGCTGCACAAAACATAATTCCGATTACTTTGGAGTTAGGTGGAAAATCTCCAAACATTTTCTTTGAGGACATCATGGATAAAGATGATGATTTCTTCGATAAATGTATTGAAGGTTTCGTTATGTTTAATCTTAACCAAGGTGAGGTTTGTACTTGTCCGAGTAGAGCTTTAGTTCAAGAGTCAATCTATGATAAATTCATGGAAAGAGCTATAGCTAGAACAAAAGCTGTTGTTCAAGACAATCCTTTGAAAATGGAAACTATGATTGGGGCGCAAGCGTCAGTAGAGCAAATGGAAAAGATAAAATCTTATCTTGAGCTTGGAAAAAAAGAGGGCGCTAAAGTTCTAACAGGTGGAAGTGTTGCTAAACTTAACAGCGGGTTGGAAAAAGGTAATTACATTCAACCAACTGTTTTTGAGGCAAAAAATGACATGCGAATTTCTCAAGAGGAGATCTTCGGACCAGTTGTATCTGTGATTAAATTTAAAGATGAAGCAGAGGCATTAAAAATTGCTAATGATACTCTTTATGGTTTAGGAGCAGCTGTATGGACTAGAAATGGTAATATAGCTCACAGAATGGGTAGAGCGATACAAGCAGGAATAGTATGGACTAATTGTTATCATGCTTACCCAGCTCACTCACCATTTGGTGGATACAAACAATCTGGAGTTGGTAGAGAAACTCACAAAATGATGCTTAATCATTACAGACAGAATAAGAATCTTCATGTTTCTTATGCTGAGAAAAAATTAGGCTTCTTTTAATCAAATAATATATACTGGTCCATGATTCGATATCATGGGCCAGAGAAAAAATATGAAAGTATCTGCAACACATTCGGCACTTAGTTTACTATCTGAACTTAAAGAAAAATATGGTGAAAAGTTAATGTTTCATCAATCAGGTGGATGTTGTGATGGTAGTGCACCTATGTGTTTCCAAGAAGGTGAATTTCCATTGGGAGACAATGATATTAAACTTGGAGAAATAGGTGGAGTTCCATTTTATATGAATGGTGATCAATATGAAAAATGGAAACACACTGATCTTACGATAGATGCTGTAAAAGGAATTGGTGGAATGTTTTCATTAGACAATGGAACTGGAAGAAGATTTTTAACTAAATCTGAAATATGTCTAGTAGTGGATAACGATAATCCAAATCATTAAATTTATTAAACAATGCCGATTTTTTTAAGTTCACAAAAAATTGTGAAAGACTGGATTGATTATAACAATCATATGAATGTTTCTTATTATCTTTTGATCTTTGATAAATATGGAGCAGATATATTAAATGATACCTTCAAAATGGGTGAGCATTCAGCGAGGACTACAGGAAAAAGCACAATGATTGTTGAGTCTCATATTACCTATAATCAAGAATTAAAGATGAACGATGAGGTAGATGTAAATTTAGTTTTTTTTGATCACGATAAAAAAAGGTTGCATTACAAGATGGAAATGATTCATAAGCAAAAGCAATATTTAGCATCTACGATTGAAGTCCTTGCATTATATGTTGATTTAAATAATCGAAAAGTCTCAGAATTCGAGGGAGATAAATTAGAAATTATGGATAATTATATTAAAAATAATATAGAAAAGTTTGATAATACTAACCTTAAGTTTTCCTCTAAATTGAAAAAGTAAATAAATTTACTTCCAGCCCGCGTACTGGAAGTAATAATCTATTTATTGTCCTGGCGCTTTGTATGCACCTGATGCAACTTCACTTGCTTTAACAGTAGCTTTATTAAAATCAATAGCTTCCAACATTGTTAAATTTTTAACTGCTCCTGATGCTTCTACTACAAGTTTTACTGCTGCAAAGTCTTCAAATGTTGTAAGTTCATTAACAACAATAAAGTCATATGGACCTCTAACTATATCCATACTATGCATTGTTCCACCCATAGCTTTTGTTAATTGTTCAACTACAGCTTTTCTATCACTTTTAGGATCTTTTAAAAAACCTTGAAAAGCTTTTTCAGTGTAGTTTCCCATTATATATGCTTTCATATGTTACCCCTTTCTTTATTTAAAAAATATTACAGCAAAATTTATGTATGTAGAAGTGGTATATTTGTCTAATTATTTTCTATTCGGTCCATTTCTTTAAGTTCGACTTCTAACTTATCTAATTCCTCACCACCTGCCATCATGCTTAAAAGTTTTTCTCTAGATATATCTTTTTTTTGAAATGTTCCCATACTTTTTCCTCGATTTAAAACTGTAAAACTATTTCCAACAGGATAAGCATGATGAACGTTGTGTGTTATTAAAATTACAGCTAAGCCTTGTGATGCTGCTTTAACAATATATTTCAGGACCATTGAAGCTTGATGTACACCTAATGCTGATGTTGGTTCATCTAATACCAAAACTTTTGCCCCAAAATAAATTGCTCTAGAAATAGCGAGACATTGTCTTTCACCTCCAGACATCGTACCGACGGCTTGTGATGGGTCTCTCACATCAATACCTATTTGTCCCATTCTTTCTGCAGCTATAGTGTTTGCTTTTTCAACATCAAAAGTTTTGAAAAAAGGTAAACCTTTTTGTGGCTCT
>CABZTG010000040.1 GCA_902528645.1 uncultured Pelagibacteraceae bacterium
TTTAAGTGATAAGAAAGATTGCCAGCTTCTAAAACTTTGCCAGTTACAAATTGAATTTCTTTATCAAAATCTTGATCCCATAAAAATTGAATTTTAATTGCTATTTCTTTTCCAGGATAATCAGTCCGTTTATCTTTTTTTGATAGTGAATCGTAAGAATAAAGTATGGGCGACAAAAAAAATAGAAATAAAAATCCATAAATAAATTGATTTGTTTTTTTAAAATTAATTTGTGACTTTAAAGAATACAAAAATAATACTCCAAAAAATAAATAGAAGGGCGTCATCCACATTGATCTTATTTTTGAACCTGTGATTAAAGATGTCAAGAACATCAAAAAAATAGGCATCAAATTAATAAATAACAAAAATATTAATTTTTTATCTTTTATATTGAGGTTAAATTTTATTTTTTTTACTAGAAGTAATATTAAAAAGAAAAAAGGAATTAATATTCCTATTTGTTTTATAAAAAATACTATTGGATATTGTAAGTGGTCTAAAAAATTTGAATCTTCTATTCCTGTTCTGCTTAATCCATATAGTATTGTAATAAAATCATTGTTTAACAGCCAAATAAAATGAGGCACTAATAAAACTAAAAACACCTCAATTGTTATCAAATATTTGAAATCAAATTTTTTAGTTTTTTTAAAAAAGATTAAATAAATAAATAATAAATCTATTGATACTAAGAGATAGATAAATAAATATTTCGATAAAAAACCAAATGCTGCAAACAATCCAACAAAAAAACAATCTGAAAATTTTATTTCTTGTGACGAATAAATTTTCCATGAATAGTAAACCACCAACGACCAAAATGGTAATTGGGAAACATTTACATTAAATTCCGGCGTGGTAAAATTGTAGAAATAAATTGAAACTAGTATTAAAACTGAGAACAAACTTAATTTTAGGTCATTAAAAATTTCTTGGGCAAATTTAAATACATAATAAAAAGCCAATGCAACAAAGATTTGGCTCAGTAAATAATATACCCAATCTTGTGGCCCAAATATTTGAAAAAGTACCTCGGAAAAAAATGCACTCATTGGTGGGTGTTTGTTAAATCCCCAGTCTAACTTACTTCCCCATGCCAAAGCTTCAATGGTATCCCAGGGTAAATTTTTATTTGTTAAAGTGGGAATCAGTGTCCAAATTATTAAATGCGATAATACAAAAATAAAAAATATATTATTAATATTTCTATTTAAGACATTCATAAGTAAATATTTACAATAATTAACGTTGCTTGACACCCCTATTTTGCTGAATATACTCCCTCGAATTCAAATTGAAAGATGCCTAAAACTAGTAAAGTAAAAAAAAAGGTTACTAAAGCTAAAACTGTAACTAAAACAAAACCTAAGACCATCAGTAAACTAAAAGAAATTAGTAAGGGTCCTATTAAAATTTCCAAAACATATATTCCAAAAGAAACTGAAAAATATATGTGCGAAAAACATAAAGTTTTCTTTAGAATGAAATTACAAGAGTGGAAAAAAGAGTTGGTTAGAGCAAATAATGAAGCTCTATATAATGGCAGTATGGATGATAATAGTATTTCAGCAGACATCGTTGATCAAGCAAGTTCATACACAGATAAAAATGTCGAAATGAAAGCAATCAATAGACAAATCAAACTGATTTCAGAGATTGATAAAGCTTTAGCTAGAATAAGAGAGGATACTTATGGATTTTGTCTAGATACTGCAGAACCGATAGGGCTAAAAAGACTCATGGCAAGACCTGTTGCAAAATATACTATAGCTGCACAAGAAAAACATGAAAAAGACGAAAAAGTTTATGCAGATGACTAAGAAAAAAAAAAGTAAAAAAGTTCATAACCCAATTACTTATAATTTTACTAAAAAATATATTTACTATTATTATGGTTTTTTTTGGGTTCTATTATTATTATTTGTATTCATTAATTAAATGAACCAAAAATTAATTTTAATAATTATTGCAATCGTAGCTATAGAACTATCTGGTCACGGAATTTTTGCTTCACTATTTAGGTTAATTAGCTCAATGAACTAGGGCTTTGGTGGAACTTCATCCTTATTCATAAATTTAAAACCCTTCTTCACTGCTTCTCTTTCAGATATCTCAACATACCATCTAGTAAGATTTTTATAATTTTTAAGACCAATGTCATGCCACTCATGTCGTGCTATCCAAGGAAAAGTTCCTATGTCAGCGATTGTATAATTTTCTCCAGCTAGAAATCTTGATTGAGATAATCTTTCGTCTAATTCCTCATATATTCTTTTAGATATCTTGAAATATCTTTCTTCGCCAAACTGACTTTTACCAGGATTGTAATGATGAAATTGATGATGTTGTCCTAACATGGGTCCAACATAACCCATCTGCGCCATCAACCATTGGTTTATCTCTAATCGATCTTTTGTGTCATAAAATTTTCCACTTTGTTCGGCTAAATAAATTAGAATTGCACCTGACTCGAAAATATTCTTATTATTATCCTGATCAATGATCACTGGTATTTTACTTAATGGACTTATCTTTTTAAATTCAGGTTTAAATTGCTCACCTTTGTTGAGATCTATATTAACTACTTTGTATTCATAGCCAACCTCCTCAAGCATGATACTTATTTTTTTTCCGTTAGGAGTATTGGCGGAGTAAAGTTTAATCACCTTTTACACCAAGACGCTCTTTAATGGTTTTTGATGAAGTGGTAAATTCAAATCGATATTTTTCATTAGGTCTAGCTAATTTAAAACAAGCTCTTGCAGCTAAAGCACCTTCATGAAAACCAGATAAGATTAATTTTAATTTTCCAGGGTAATTACAAATATCCCCTACTGCATAAATTCCTTTTTGATTGGTCTCAAATTTTTCTGTATCTACTTCAATAGTTTTTTTATCAATATTTAGACCCCAATTAGCAATTGGTCCAAGTTGCATAATTAAACCAAAAAAACCTAATACATAATCAGTCTTTAAATTCTTAATTTCATTGTTATCATGTTTGATATCAATACTTTCTAAATTTTTGTCTCCTTTAACAGAAGCCATTTGATATTGAGTAAGTAAATTTATTTTTCCATCTTTTGTAAGTTGATGCACTTTATCTATTGTAGCTTGTGCACCTCTAAATTCATCTCTTCTATGTATTAAATTAACACTACATTCTTTTGATAATTCAACAGCCCAATCTAATGCGCTGTCACCTCCGCCAAAAATTGATACAGTCTTTCCTTTAAAAATCTTTTTATCTTTTACCGAGTAAAATAAAGATTTATTTTCAAATTTTTCACACTCTTTTGGAGAAAACTTTCTTGGTTCAAATGAACCAACGCCTCCAGCAATTATAACATTGGGTGTTGAAAAAGATGTACCATTGTTAGTTTTTACTAACCAATTATCATTTTCTTTTTTAACTTCTTCTACTCTTTCGTTTAAATGAAATTTAATATCAAATGGTTTTAATTGATTGATTAAGTTATTTGTTAATTCTTCCCCCGTACATTCAGGCACAGCAGGTATATCATAAATTGGTTTATCTGGATAAAGTTCAATACATTGACCACCAATTTTATCTAAATTATCAACCACTTCACAATTAAGACCAATTAATTTTAATTGATGAGCAGTAAATAAACCTGTTGGTCCTGCACCAATTATTAATGCATCTGTTTTAATCATTTAAGCTTGCTTAGATGGTATATTTACCTCAAAACCATCAATTTCATCTGAGACTACAATTTGACAA
>CABZTG010000041.1 GCA_902528645.1 uncultured Pelagibacteraceae bacterium
TTTTTTTTAATATCTTGACCCTCTTTTACCAAAAGTTCTATAACTTCCACGTTCTCAAAATCACCTATGTCAGGAACTAACAATTTTTCAGTCATTTTTAAAAGTTTTATACATAAAAAAAATTTACTTAATCTTTAATTTTAACACATTCTACCCAATTTTTTGACACTCTTTATTGAAATACTCAAATAATGATTAAAAAGTTATTAAATATATTTATTCAACCAAAATTCAACACATATAAAGATGCTAATGTGTGGATCCAAAAAATATTGTTAGAGGAAAAATACGGAAAAATTAATTCCTAAATTTTTTCTACACATAGCGCAATTCCCATACCGCCACCTATACAAAGTGCGGCACAACCTCTTTCTTTATTCTGTTTTTTCATTTCATGTAAAAGTGTCACAAGTATTCTTGCTCCAGATGCACCTATTGGGTGACCTAAAGCAATAGCCCCACCATTTATATTAACTTTGTTTTCATCAATACCCAATTCACTGATAACTGCTATAGCTTGAGCGGCAAAAGCCTCATTAATTTCAAATAAATCGATTTCATTTAAATTCCAATTTACTTTTTTTGATGCTTGGCGGATAGCTTCTATAGGACCAAGACCCATTAAAGATGGTTCCAAACCAACAGATGCCCAGGAAATAATTTTGGCTAATGGTTTAAGTGAATTTTGCTGAGCTTCCTTAAATGTAGTTAATAATAAAGCAGCTGCTCCATCATTTATACCAGATGAGTTTCCGGGTGTTACAGTCCCACCATCTTTAAAAGCTGTTTTTAATTTTTCTAAATCAGATAATTTTAAATCTTTTCTTGGGTGTTCATCTTTTTTTAAAATAACACCTTTGTGATTTATCTGCACTATTTCATCATCAAATTTATTATTTTTAATTGCAATTTCTGTTTTTTTTTGAGATTGAAGAGCAAATTGATCCTGTTGTTTTCTAGAAATATTAAACTTTTTTGCAACATTTTCAGCTGTAACTCCCATGTGGTAATTTTTAAAAGCATCAGTTAAACCATCATGAATCATAGTATTGATTAATAGATCTTTTGAAATTTCTTTTTTCTCTGAATCAAAATAAGAGTAAGGTGTCATGGACATATTCTCTTGACCCCCACAAATTACATTATTTGCATCTCCTAATTTAATTTGTTGGTAACCTGAAATAATGGCTCTTAGTCCTGATCCGCAAACTTGGTTTACTAAATAAGCAGGTTTGGATACGGGGATCCCAGCATTTACTGCTGCTTGTCTCGCAGGGTTCTGTCCTCCACCAGCAGTTAAAACCTGGCCCATTATTACTTCATCAATTTGATTATTAGATATCTTGCTTCTTTTCAAAACCTCATTTATCACGATAGTACCAAGTTGATCTCCTTTCAAATCTTTTAATGATCCCTTATAAGTGCCAATAGGAGTCCTAACTGCACTACAAATGACCACGTCATCAGGTTTGTTGCTCATAAATTTTAATTTTATCTTATCATTAAAATACACTAAATATTGATATACTATAAACAAATATATTTATAAATGCGCCTGTAGCTCAATTGGATAGAGCGCTTGGCTACGGACCAGGAGGTTCTGGGTTCGACTCCTAGCAGGCGCACCATAAAAAAGGAAAATTATGTTAAAATGGTTAGAAAAAATATCTCTTCAAATGTCAGTAATATATTTTTTTATTTCTATTTTTGTAATTATATTAATCTTAACTTTTGTATTATAAAAAATTATGTCTAATCAATTTGAACAAATCAGTCTCAAACCAGGTTTTATGAAACATAACGGAGGCCTTTTATTTAGAAATATCTCTGAAAATGAATACGAATTTAAATCAACGATTAATAATAATCATTTAAATGCTGCAGGAATTACTCATGGGGGTTATTTGTCTGCACTGATAGATGCCGGTGCCGGCACAGCAGCACATAGATCAGCTGATAATGCACCCTGCGTAACAATTTCTTTAGATATAAAGTTTATTGGATCATCAAAAGTTAATGATGAAATCTACGGGAAAGTTAAAATATTAAAAAAAACAAAAACTCTTGTATTTTTATTTTGTGAGTTACATTGTAATGGTAAGATAATTACGTCAGCATCAGGAATTTGGAAAATTTTAAAAATCAAAACAACTGATTAAGCATTCAGCACATAATCTTTATAATTAATTTAATTATGTTAAGCTAAATTATTATTTAAAAAAAAATGAGAACTTTTTATCCATCGATTCGGTCATGTTTTAGTCTATTTTTGTTCTTTAACAACAACTACATCTGGTAGATAAAAATTAAGATATACCAAAGATAGAAATGACAAAAAATAAAATAACAGCTGTCCTTGGCCCAACAAATACAGGTAAAACTCATCTTGCTATTGAGACTATGCTGTCGTTTGACACTGGAATGATAGGTTTTCCTTTGAGATTGTTAGCTAGAGAAGTTTACGACAAGGTAATTAAAAAGGTAAGTTTAGATAAAGTTGCATTAATTACTGGTGAAGAAAAAATAATTCCTACAAATGCAAAGTATTATCTGTGCACTGTTGAATCTATGCCTATTGATAAAGAATTAGATTTTGTAGGTGTGGATGAAATTCAAATGTGCGCAGACCATGAGCGAGGTCATATTTTTACGGACAGATTATTGAACTTAAGAGGAATAAAATTAACAATGTTAATGGGATCAAATACTATAAGACCGATTATTTCTAATCTTGATGATGACATAGAATTTATAAATCGGACTAGACTTTCAAAACTTTCTTATGTTGGTCATAAAAAAATTTCAAGAATTCAAAGAAAAACTGCAATTATAGCATTTTCTGCAGAAGAAGTTTACGCCATCGCTGAACTTATAAGAAGACAAAAAGGAGGCGCTTCTATTGTTATGGGATCTCTAAGCCCAAAAACAAGGAATGCACAAGTAGAGCTGTATCAATCTGGAGATGTTGATTTTCTTGTTGCGACTGATGCTATTGGTATGGGAATTAATATGGATCTTGATCACGTTTATTTTTCCAATTTAAAAAAATTTGATGGAAAAAAATTAAGAAAGCTAAATTTAGCAGAAATTGGACAAATAGCTGGTAGAGCAGGAAGATATTTGAACGATGGACATTTTGGTATAACGGGAGAATGCAAAGAAATAAATGCTGATGAAGTAGATTTATTGGAAAATCATAGATTTGAAGAAATCCAATCTTTATTTTGGAGAAATTCAAATTTAAACTTTGAGAGTCCTTTTAAATTATTAAAATCTTTAGAGGAAAAGCCTAATAAAAGATGGTTAAGAAAAATACATGAATGCGAAGATGAAAAAGCCTTAAAATTTTTTTTAAGAGATAAAAATTTGGAAAATATTAAATATGATAAAGATAAATTGAGTCTTTTATGGGAATGTTGCCAAATACCAGATTTTGTTAAAAAAACCTACGGCAATCACTATGAAGTGATTGAAAATGTTTTTAAATATTTAACAAGTGAAAAGGGTAAAATTAC
>CABZTG010000042.1 GCA_902528645.1 uncultured Pelagibacteraceae bacterium
GGTGGAAAAAGACCCCAAGGTTTTAATAAGGGATTTTTTTATGAGCCCACTGTTTTTGATAATATAAAAGATAATTTTACAATTATGAGACAAGAACCATTTGGTCCATTAGTACCAATGTTGTCATTTAAAACTTTTGATGAGGTAGTTGAGAGAGCTAATAATAATGACTTAGGATTATGTAGTTATATTTATACAAATTCTATGGATAAAGCTCACAGAGCCTCAGAATTAATGGAGACTGGTACAGTTGCCGTAAATACTCCAGCAGTTGCTGTTGCGGAGGCTCCTTTTGGTGGAATTAAACAAACCGGTTATGGACGTGAGGGTGGTTCAATGGCAATTAAAGATTATCTTAATATAAAGTACACTCACCTTGGTTTAAAATCTTAAAATGAGGCCAAACAAAATAAAAAAGATGATTAGAGATGGTGAGCAAATAATTAATGGCTGGTTACAAATTCCTAGCTCTTTTTCAGCGGAAGTAATGTCAAATCAAGGATGGGACTCTATAACAATTGATATGCAGCATGGTGTTATAGATTACCCTTCTGCATTACAGATGTTGCAAGCTATATCAACTACTGATGTGACCCCACTTGCAAGAGTGAATTGGAATGAACCTGGGCAGATCATGAAAATTCTAGATGCCGGATGCTATGGAATAATTTGCCCAATGGTGAGTAATAAATCTGAAGCTGAAAGATTTGTTCAAGCATGCTTATATCCACCGAAAGGTTATAGAAGTTATGGCCCAATTAGAGGTTTAATATATGGTGGAAGTGATTATGGAGATCATGCGAATAATGAAATTTTAAAACTAGCAATGATAGAGACTAAAGAGGCAATAGATAAACTAGATGAGATTATGACAACACCGGGCTTAGATGGAATTTATATTGGACCTGCAGATTTAAGTTTAGCTTTAAGTGAAAAACCTTCATTTGATAAACCAGAAAATTCAAGGACATATAAAGAGATTTTGAATATCTTAGAACATGCAAAAAAAAACAATATCTTTGCAGGTATTCATAATGCGAGCCCAGAGTATGCTAAAAAAATGCTTAATTTAGGATTTAATTTAGTAACCATTGGATCCGATCAAAGGTATATGAGTGCAGGTGCAAAAGATGCTGTATCTAAATTAAAATCAATCAAATCAAAAGAAGACTCTAAAGCTTACTAAATTTAAGTGTCAGATAAAAAAAAAATTTTGATAATTCAACCTATTCATAAAGCGGGGATAGATCTCATAAAAAATAACCCAAATTATGATTATGAGATTATTGAAAATATAGAAGACAAAGATATTAAACAAAAAATTTTGAAGTGTGATGGTCTGTCAATTAGAACAGCAAATTTATCTAGCGAATTAATAAATATATCAAAAAAACTAAAAATTATATCTCGCCACGGCGTTGGGTACGACAATATTGACCTTAAGTCCTCTAAAGAAAAAAATATCACCTTGGCAATTACGGCTACAGCAAATGCTGTTGCGGTGGCAGAACATGTTATGTTTATGTTACTCAATATATCGAAGAGAAAAAACATGTATGATGAGGCTGTTAAAACAGGAAATTTTTCTAATAGAAACAAACTTCCAAAAACAATTGAACTTTGGAAAAAAAATATTTTAATTGCTGGATTTGGAAGAATAGGTCAATCTTTAATTAGAAGATGCAAAGGATTTGAAATGAATGTTTTTGTTTATGATCCATTTGTTTCAAAAGATATTATTGAGGAATTGGGTGGAAAAAAAGTTGAAGATCTTACAGAAGCAGTAAAATCTATGGATGCCATTTCTTTGCATATGCCTCTTAATGAAAAAACGAAAAATATTATTAATTATAACTTACTTAAAACAATGAGGAAAAATTGTATAATTATTAATGCTGCGAGAGGTGGGATGATTAATGAGAATGACTTAGATAAAGCATTAAATGAAAGTCTTATATTTGGTGCAGGTTTAGATGTTTTTGAAACAGAACCACCTAAAAAGGATAATCCTTTGCTAAAAAACAATAAAGTTTTTTTAAGTCCTCATGCCGCTGCATTTACTGAGGAATGCATGATAAGAATGGGAAAAGAAACAATACAAAATATAATTGATTTTTTTGAAAAAAAATTAGACAAATCAAAAATTATTAAATTTTAATTATGCGAATAAATTTCAAAAATTTTGGACTATTAGAGGCATTAGTGTTGTTATCGTTGGTATATGTAGTTGGTATGTTGATCTGGACTGCAAGCACCAGGCCAGCTGTTGAAGCAAAAGCTAACTTAGTTAAAGAAAATCACAAGAAAGTAGTCGATTTTATCAATGGAGAAATAAATAATTGCGGGAATAATGATGAAAGTAAATTGACTGTTTGGGGTGATCCCTGCAATGGCGAATGGTCTTCATCTAAAGTTGTGAATTATATAAACAAAAATCTCAATATAGAGAATCCTTTTTCAGAGGATACTAAAGTAAAAACTGATCCTGATCCTAGAATTAAAGCAGAAGGTAAGGCGGGGCAATCAGTTGAGATGGGTGTTATATTTGTGATGTCATCAAATTTTTTACCTGATCCTGGATCTGAATGGGTTGTGGGTACTTGTTTTAAATCTCCATGTGTTGCTGCCGGAAATAATGAACTAACTTCACTCTATAGATAATCAATTTTTATAAATCTCAATTTCAGATTTTTTTAATGTATCTGTAAGATAATTATAACCAATTTTTGCATACTCTAACGGATTTGCTTTTGCCGGATCCTGCTCTGCCTCAACCACCAACCATCCTGAATAATTATTATTTTTTAATACATTAAATAAAGGTTTATAATCAATACAACCATCTCCAGGCACTGTAAACGCACCCTCTAAAAAAGCACCTCTAAAACTTAAGTCCTCTTTTAAAGATTTTTCAAGAACTTGTTTTCTTATATCTTTACAATGGACATGCAAAATTCTCTCATGATAATTTTGTAATATGGATTTTGAGTCTCCTTTTGCAAATAACATGTGTCCTGTATCTAATGTTAATTTTACACTTTCATGAGTATTTTCTATAAGTCTTTCAGTATCTTTTTGAGTTTCAATTACTGTTCCCATATGATGATGATATGCCAAAGGCATCCCTTCATCCTCTAAATATTTTCCTAGTTCAGAAATTTTTTCACAAAACTTCTGCCATTCGTCCCTTTCCATTTGAGGCCGAGTTGATAATTTTCTATTAGGATCTCCTTGTATAGAGCCAGAAACTTCTGCGAAAACTATACAAGGTGCATCACAATCTTTAAATAAATCTAGTTGTTCTTGAATGGATTTTTTTTCTTCCTCAACAGAATTTTTTCTTAGATTAGCGCCATACCATCCTGAGCAAAGTTTAAGATTAAATTGATTTAATTTTGGAATTAATT
>CABZTG010000043.1 GCA_902528645.1 uncultured Pelagibacteraceae bacterium
TCTCTAAAAAAGTTTAAATTTAATTCAAGCACTCTTTTAAAATTATCTATTAAAAATATTACACAATCAAAAAGTATTACACCAATTACAATTATGTCTTTAGGTCTTGGTGTTACATTACTTTTGACTTTGGCATTAGTTGGAACTAATTTTAAAAGAGAGATAGCAAAATCAATACCTGACATCGCTCCTGATTATTTTTTTGTGGGCATTCAAAATGGAGAGCGTGAAAAGTTTGAACAAAGAATTTTATCAATGGATCCTGGTGCAAATATTGAAATTGTTCCAATGGTTTCTTCAGGAATAGTGAAAATTAATGGTATAAATCCAAACACATATATTACACCTGAAAATGATAGTTATTGGGTTATTGGCAGTGAACGGAGATCATCTTGGACAAAAGAAGTTCCAGAGGATAATCTAATTATTGATGGTAAGTGGTGGGATTTGTCTAAACCAAATCAACTTCAGATATCATTAGACGCTAAGGTTGCAAAAGATTTTAATATTAAATTAGGGGATATATTTACTTTAAATATCTATGGTAGAGAAATTGATGGTGAAATAGTCAACTTTAGACAAGTTGATTATAGAGATCTAAATATAAATTTTGCAATGCTTTTTAACCCTGACTTTGCAAAAAATATTCCTCATGAATATTTAGCAACCACAAAGTTCTATAATTTAAATAAATTTGATGAAACAAAAATGCTTGAAATTTTCCCTAGTTTATCAATGATTAAAATTGCTGATTATTTGAATAAAGTAACCAATGTTTTAAATAAAGTTTTCATAGCAATAATTGTAATTTCAACAGTCACTATCGTCATTGGTTTAATTGTAATTTCAAGTGCAATAATGGTCCAAGGAAAGGTAAGAGAATATCAAAATTTGGTTTTTAAAATTTTAGGTTTTTCAAGAAAAGAGATTGTTTTTTCTTCGCTGATTGAATTTATGATTATTTTTATATCTGTAATAATGATTGCAGTTTTGTTTGCTGTAGTTGGTTCAAAATTTATTATTGAAAATATATTTGAGTTATTCTGGAAGTTTGATCTTAAAGTTTTGATTTATCTTGGTTTATCCATTGGTTTGGTTACGTTGGTGTTAATATTATTAACTAATATTAAATATTTAAATCCAAAGGTTTATCCTCTTATAAGAAATCAATAATCACTAAGATCTATTTAGCCTTCTCCATCAGCCAAAGGTTATCACTCGCCAAAAAGTAAATTTTTCCATTTTTTGGATGAACCTGTATATCTCTAATTCGTCCAATCTCATCTTTAAAAATTACATCTTCTTTTATGTTGGACAAATCATTGAAGATTAGTTTTCTTAAGGATTGATCTTTTAATGATGTAATTAAAGCATGACCATTCCATTCATTAAATTCATTTCCTTCATAAATTGTAATTGCACTTGTTGCAATTGAAGGCACCCAATACTGGATTGCTTTTGTAAAGCCAGGTTTCCATTTTGGACCAATAGGAAAGCCAGAATAATTTTTTCCTCCCCAGCCTAATATTTTCCAACCATAATTTTCACCTTTTTTTACTTCACCAAACCAATCACCACCTTTAGCGCCATGGTTACTCATATAAATTTTACCATCGTATGATGATAAAGTTAGACCTTGAGGATTTCTGATACCAATTTGATAAATTTCAGGTAGCCAATCTGGCTTATCTACAAATTTAGGATTGTCATTTGGAATACTTCCATCAAGTTTAATTCTTATAATACTCCCAGGATGTTTTGAGGGGTCTTGGGCAATCATGCCTTTACCTCTTTCACCGGCAGAGGCAAATAAGTGATTATCTTTGATCGCTAACCTTGAACCAAAATGATAACCAGAATCAATAGGAGGTTCAGCTTGAAAAATATTTTTAAAATTTAATTTTTTTTTATCAAAAATAGCTTTAGCAATAGAGGTACTTGTTTTCCCATTACCTCTGTTTTCAGAATATGAAACATAAATAAAATTATCTTTATATAAGATATCTAAAAGACCACCCTGTCCGTGTTCTAGAAAATTTAGGTTATGATCAACTTCAACAGCTTTTTTTTGGAGTATATCTATGATCTTAATTTTTCCACTTTTTTCAGTAATAATTAGTTCTTTATTATTTAAAAAAGACGAACCCCATGGGTCGTTAAGAACAACTAATTTTTTCAAATTTTAAATTTTGAGCAAATAAATTAGTTGAAAAAAATATAAAAAATATAATTACAAAAAAAAGTTTTTTCACCTTATGAAAGTTTAGATCTTCCACCATCTACTGCAATAATCTGACCTGTTATCCAAGAGCTATCTTCAGTGATTAAAAATCTAGCCAAAGAGGCAGAGTCTTTTCCCTCTCCCAATCTTTTTAAAGGATGGGCCTTTGCAATACCATCTGCTAGGGCTTTATTCTTTAACATGGGCTCAGCAATTTTTGAATTGGTTAAGCTTGGCGCAATACAATTCACTCTTATGTTTGGAGCAAATTCAGCTGCAAGTGAAACTGTTAAACCCTCAACAGCTGCTTTTGTTGATGCAATAATTGCGTGATTGGTAAATCCTCTTTGAGCAGCAACAGTTGAAAATAAAACTATTGAGCCCTTATTTTTTTTCAAACTGTCTTGATAACCCTTAATAACTTCAACCGCAGAATAAAGATTTAATTTCATACATTTTACAAAATCTTGTTCTGTTACCATTCTCACAGGTTTTAAGTCAATTGACCCAACACAATAAGCAACACCTTTTACATCAGAAATATCATTTTTAACTTTTTCTATAAATCCCTCT
>CABZTG010000044.1 GCA_902528645.1 uncultured Pelagibacteraceae bacterium
TGGATTTTTGATAAAAAAATCTAAGAGTTTAAATTCAGTTGGACCCAAAGTAATTTCTTTATCTTTTCTATAAACTCTTTTTGTAATCCGATCTATTTTTAAATCAGTAAATTCTACAATGTCTGATGATGATTGAGGTTTAGATCTTCTCAATAAAGATTTAATTCTAGCATTCAATTCTTTTTGACTAAAAGGTTTAGTTACATAATCATCTGCACCTGTATCAAATGCTTTTAATTTGTCTTCTTCCTCCCCTTTTGCAGTTAACATAATGACAGGAATATCATTAAACTTATTATCTTTTTTTAAGTTTTTACAAATTTCAACACCAGATAATTCTGGTAACATCCAATCCATTAATATTAAATCTGGCTGTTTTAATTTTATTTGTTTAAGAGCATCTTCTCCATTTTCTGAATGACTGACTTTATAACCTTCTTTTTCAAGATTGTACTTTAACAAACTAACAATAGATGCTTCATCTTCAGCTATGAAAACATGAGCTGACATAAATCATTTTTCTCCGGTTACAATTGGCTCTGTTCCCTTGGGTCTATCACCTTCTAAATATTCGCCTTTAACTAAATAATAAACTTGTTCTGCAACATTTGTAGTATGATCACCAATACGCTCTATGTTTTTAGTTACAAACAATAAATGGGTTCCATCTTCTAAATTTTTTTCATTTTCTTTAAGATATTTTATAACTTCTTGCATACAAAGATTTGTTAGATCATCTATTTGCTCATCACCTTCCCAAACATTTACTGCCATTGGCGCAGATCTTTCTAGATAAGCATCTAATGTTGATTTTAATTGTTTTTGAACATTGGTAGATACTCTATTCAATGAGTCTACCAAGTTCTTTGGAAGATTTTCGTTAAGCAAAAGTGTTCTCTTGGATATATTTTTTGCTAAATCACCTATTCTTTCTAAATCTGAAGACATTTTCAAAGCCGTTACTGTCTCTCTTAAATCAATTGCCATAGGTTGTCTTAAAGCAATTAAATTCACAACTTGCTGTTCAATTAAAGTCTCATATTTATCTATTTTTTCATCTTCTTGAATAACAGCTTCTGCAATATTGTTATCTCTTGTTGTAATGGCTTGAATTGCTTTACCTAAAGAATCTTCACATGCACTTCCCATTTTAATTATATTAGCATTAAGATTTTTTAGTTCTTCTTCGTAAGATTTGACTGTATGTGGTGCTTCAGACATTATCCAAACCTCCCTGTGATATAATCTTGCGTTTTTTTATTATCAGGATTCTTAAATATTTTATCAGTAGATCCATGTTCAATCAATTGTCCTAAATGAAAAAAACCTGTATTTTGAGAAACACGTGCTGCTTGAGCCATAGAATGAGTTACAATTATTATTGTGTGCTCTTTTTTTAACTCATCAATCAATTCTTCAATTTGTGCTGTTGCTATTGGATCTAATGCTGAACAAGGTTCATCCATTAATATAACTTCAGGTCTTACAGAAATCGCTCTAGCAATACAAAGTCTTTGCTGTTGTCCTCCAGATAATCCAGTTCCAGGTTCATGCAACCTATCTTTTACCTCTTCCCATAATGCAGCCTTTTTCAAACTAGTTTCAACAATTTCATCCATTTCTTGTTTTGATTGAGCCATACCATGAATTGTTGGACCGTAAGATACATTTTCATATAAAGTTTTTGGGAAAGGATTGGGTTTTTGAAAAACCATACCAATTTTTTCTCTTAGTCTTACGACATCACAACTTTTATCATTGATATTAAAATCATTAATTAAAATTTCTCCTTTAACACTACAGATATCAATTACATCATTCATTCTATTAAGACATCTTAGGAAAGTTGATTTACCACAACCAGATGGACCAATTAATGCCGTTACTTGATTTTCCTCAATATCTAAACTTATATTAAAGAGTGCTTGTTTTTTTCCATAAAAAACATCAACATCTTTTGCTTTAATCTTTATCATTTTAACTCCATTTTTTCTCAAACTTATGTCTTATTATTTGGGCAAATAAATTCATTATTATTAAAAAGCCAAGTAAGACCATTATACATGCCGAAACTTTTTCTACAAATCCCCTTTCAGCACTTTCAGCCCAAATATAAATTTGAACTGGTAAGCTTGCAGCAGGATCCATGGGTGATCCAGGTATCGTGTTAACAAAAGCAACCATTCCAATTAAAATTAAGGGTGCAGTTTCTCCTAAAGCTTGAGCTAAACCAATTATTGTTCCTGATAACGTGCCAGGCATAGAAAGAGGAACTGTATGATGCATTGTGGTTTGCATTCGACTTGCTCCCATAGCAAGTGCTGCCTCTCTTATACTTGGTGGAACTGCTTTTAAAGATGCTCTAGCAGCTATAATT
>CABZTG010000045.1 GCA_902528645.1 uncultured Pelagibacteraceae bacterium
TAGTTGTATTCAATGAAGGATTAGTAAATGTTGTTCAACAATATTTAAAAAAGGGAGCCCAAATATATGTTGAGGGACAATTAACGACCCGAAAATGGAAAGATGAGCAGTCCGGTCAAGACAAATACTCGACTGAAATTGTTATTCAAGGATATAACTCATCTTTAACTATGTTAGGTGGAGGTAATTCAGGTGGAGGTATTTCAAATGATAATACTCAATCTAATAATGATGACATGTCACAAATTTCAAATGACATGGATGATGAAATTCCATTTTAATATTTATGCAAAAAACTGAAATTCCTGAGGATAAGAATATAAAATTAATCTCAATGCATGATGAGATGAGCTCATCTTATCTATCGTATGCAATGAGTGTTATAGTCAGTAGAGCGCTTCCTGATATACGAGATGGTTTAAAACCAGTTCATAGAAGAATTTTGTATGCGATGTACAAAGGTGGATATGATTGGTCAAAACAATTTAGAAAATCTGCAAGAATTGTTGGAGATGTTATTGGTAAGTATCATCCACATGGAGATCAGTCAGTTTATGATGCTCTAGTAAGAATGGTTCAGGATTTTTCAATGAGCCTACCCTTAGTTGATGGACAAGGAAATTTTGGATCTATTGATGGCGATCCCGCTGCTGCGATGAGATATACAGAAACTAGATTATCTAAAGTTTCACAATATTTAATTGATGATATCGAAAAGAATACAATTTCATTCAAAAATAATTACGACGAAACGGAGAAAGAACCAACAGTTTTACCAGCTCAATTTCCTAATTTATTAGTAAATGGTGCAGGTGGAATTGCAGTTGGAATGGCAACTAGTATACCACCACATAATCTAGGTGAAATAATTAACGGAACATTAGCTTTAATTGAAAATAAAGATATTAAAATTAAAGATCTTATGAAGCACATACCTGGGCCTGATTTTCCAACTGGAGGAGTAATAATTGGAAAAGATATGATCAAACAAGGTTATAACAAAGGCAGAGGTTCTTTTAAAATTAGAGGTGAAATTTCTATTGAAAGTTTAAAAAATGGAAGAGAAAGATTAGTTATCACATCAATTCCTTATCAAGTTAATAAATCTGTTTTGAATGAGAGAATCGCTCAGCTTGTTAGAGAAAAAAAAATTGAGGGTATAAGAGATATAAGAGATGAGTCTAATCGAGAAGGTATCAGAGTTTCAATAGATTTGAGAAGTGGAGTAGAACCTGAAACAGTAAAAAGACAACTTTACAAGAATACACAAATTGAAAGTTCATTTGGATTTAATACACTTGCAATAGTTGATGGTAAACCTGAAACTTGTAACTTAAAAGATTTCTTATCAAATTTTTTATCCTTTAGAGAGGACGTCGTTGTCAAAAAAACAAAATTTGACTTACAAAAAGCAGAAGAGCGAGCCCATATCTTAATAGGTCTATCGGTATCAGTTGAGAATTTAGACAAAGTAATCAAAATAATCAGATCATCCAAAAATCCAGAAGATGCAAAGAAATCTCTTTTACAAACTAAATGGAAAATTAATAAGTCAAAGAAATTAATTTCACTTGTAGAAAGTTCAAAATCAAAAACTTTATACTCTTTATCAACTTTACAAGTGAATGCTATTTTAGAATTAAGATTACAAAAACTGACAGCATTAGGAATAAATGAAATTGAAATAGAAATTAAGAAGTTAGCTGAATTAATTACGAAATATAAAAAAATAATTTCATCTAAAAAAGAATTGTTAAAAGTTATTAGCGAAGAGTTAAAGAATATTAAAGATAAATATTCATTACCCCGAAGAACTAAAATAATTGATGCTGTATTAAATTACGATATAGAGGAAACCATTCAAAAACAATCTGTATTGATTACAGTTACATTGCAGGGTTATATTAAACGTGGATCTTTGAATAGTGTTAAGACACAAAAAAGAGGAGGTAAAGGAAAAACTGGCATGACTACTAGAAATGAAGATTCTGTAGTCCAAACTCTATCAGTTAATACTCATACCTCAGTTTTGTTTTTCTCTACAGAAGGTTTAGTTTATAGAATAAAAGCTTGGAAAATACCTGAGGGATCTTCAGTTTCTAAGGGAAAATCGTTGTTTAATATTCTTCCACTAAAAAACCATCAGTCAATAAGTTCTATTATGCCTTTTCCCGACAATGAATCTGAAATGAAAAATTATCAAATTGTATTTGCTACTGCTCAAGGGAAAATTAGAAAAAATAGTTTAGAGGATTTTTCTTCAATCAATACATCTGGAAAAATTGCAATGAAATTAGACAATAATGATAAAATTGTTGGAGTTAAAATTTGCAAGGATGATCAAGATATAATTTTAAGTACCAAATTAGGAAAATG
>CABZTG010000046.1 GCA_902528645.1 uncultured Pelagibacteraceae bacterium
AGAGCGATTTCTAAAAATTATAATAAAAAATATTTTCCACCAGAAAAATTTGTGTCTTTACTTCAAAAAAGATTTTCACCTTATTGCTCAGTAGCTACATGGTATTTGTGGAGAAGTATAGATCCTGAGCCTATTCAGTACTAAATCCCTCAACGATTTGCATGTGTCTTATAGTGGTCTTTTTGGCTAAATTCCAACCAGCCTGATATTCTTTAGATTGATGACATTTTAAAGCTTGCTCGTAATTTGGAAATTCCCAAACCACAGTTCTTAAAAAATCATCACCATCGAAAGTTGTATGTTTGCCACCTCTAACCAAAGGTAAACCACCATAACTTTTAATAATTGGAGTTACTGTCTCTGCATACTTTTTTAAATTTTCTTGGTCATTAACTTTCGTATACAAACTTATCCAATAAGCCTTCATGATTTCTCCTTTTTAATTATTTTTAATTATGATAATAAATTTCATGGCAGAGAAATTAATTATCAGTTTTGATGAATATACTCAAATTGTTGAAAAGTTAGCAATACAAATTCATGAAAAATATAAACCAACTGTATTAGTTGGTATTATGAGAGGGGCAGCTCCTATTATTGATATTTTATCAAGAATTTTGAAATTACCAATCGCATATATTGTTATTCAAAGTTATTCAGGTAAAGGTTTAGAGGATCAACAGGGCCAATTGATGTTTGCAAGAGAAATAAGTTCTTTGGCAAATAACAAAGATTTTAATAAGGTTCTTCTAATAGATGATCTCTCTGATACCGGTTTAACGCTTAATAAAAGCATTGAGTGGTTAAAAAATTATGGCCCAACTAAAGATTATATAAAAGAAGTAAAAACTGCTTGTTTATGGAAAAAGAAATCGTCAACTTTCGAACCTGATTTTTGTCCTATCAGATTAGACTCAGATCCGTGGATTGTTCAACCTACAGAACATTATGAAGAATTGTCTATTGAGGAGATTGTGAAAAAAAATAAACAGGGCTAGTTTATACTAGCCCTGTTCAATTAATATTTAAGCAACTGCAAAACTTACAACACTCAAAATTGCTATTACCCAAATAGCTGGTGAAGTAGTTGCAAATTTACCAGTGAATATCTTGATTAAAGCATATGATACGAAAGCTAGAGCAATACCATTGCTGATACTATAAGTTAAAGGCATAGCGATCATTGCAAGAATTGCTGGAGCAGACTCTGAAACATCGTTCCACTCTATGTCAGTAATATTTCTTATAAATAGAACTGAAACAAAAAGTAAAGCAGCACCATCAATTTGTTTTGGCAAACTAGTTGCTAAGGGCGCAAAAAATATACATGCTAAAAATAATATACCAATTACCAAAGAGGTCATGCCAGTCTTTCCACCAGCTTTTACCCCAGCCCCAGATTCAACGTAACTAGTTACCGTTGTGGTTCCCATTACAGCTCCCGCAACAGTACTTACGCTGTCTGATAACATTGCTTTATTGATGTCTTTAACTTTTCCATCTTTGCCCACTTTTCCAGCTACATTGGCAACTGAAGTTAAAGTTCCTGCAGTATCAAAAAAGTCTACAAACAATAAAGTAAATATGACTGTAGACATTCCAGCTGTCATAGCTGCAGATAAATCAAATTCAAAAAGATAAGTCATTGAAGGTGGAGCACTTGCGATACCATTAAACTTTGCAAGACCTGTAGCCCAAGCAATTATACTAAATACTAAAATACCAATAATGATATTACCTTTAACATTCATTTTATCTAAAACAATTATTGCAATAAAAGTCGCGCATCCTAATAAAACAAGTGGATCACTTAAATTTCCAAGCTGTACTAATGTTACAGGATTATCGACAACTACTTCCATTATCTGAAGACCGATAATTGCTAAGAACAAACCAATTCCTGCGCCAATTCCTAACTTTAAACTCTTAGGAATAGAATTGATAAGCCACGCTCTTATTGGTGTTAATGATATAATTAAAAATAATACACCAGCAACTAATACAGCACCTAAAGCTTGTTGCGGTGTATATCCCATACCTGCACAAACTCCAAAAGCTACAAAAGCATTAATCCCCATTCCTGGCGCAAGACCAATAGGCCAAGTTTTTCCATGAAATGCCATTATGAAACAAGCTAGGGCAGTTGCTAAAATAGTTGCAGTGTAAACTGCGCCGAAATCAAAGAAACCTTTTTCGGGCCCAGCAAATTCACCTGATAAAATAAACGGATTTAAAAACATGATATAAGCCATGGTTAAAAAAGTAGTAGTTCCGGCTATTACTTCTG